>NZ_CAMVDO010000006.1 GCF_947166265.1 uncultured Fibrobacter sp.
AGCAGGAGCGCGAGAGGAACGACGCCGCGAATGCGGCCCGCGATTCCAAGATGGCGGATTTTTTGCGCTCAATCGGAGTTTCCGAGAAAAACGTAAAAACGGCCCTTGCAATTAAGTAAGCCCTCTGACACTTTCTCAAGAAGTTAAAGAACCGGTCCCTAGGGCCGGTTTTTGTGTGTACCCCGACTAAGGTCCCTGAGCTTGTCGAAGGGCCGATGTGCTGTTGAAGGGAACATGTCGTTGCTGCGTAGCGAAGCAATCTCTATTGACATAGCCCCTTTCTGGCTTGGATGTTGTTCGCCGTGCAATGTTAGCTCCAGAAGATAAGCTCGCATCGCTCACATGGCCTCGGGCTTCGCCCGACGAATGTTCGCTTAACGACTTATCTTCTTACGCGTCATTCTTCGTCCTTGATGCAACGAACAGGTTCATAAGAATCCATTCCTATACCACTAATATCAATCATACCCTGATTTATATACCAGTCTACTGCATTCGCGCAATGCACATATCCACTAACACACGCACTCGTAGGATCAACGGCTATATCAGAACTTAAAATACGCGCCTCCTCAAAACCCATATATCCATATGAAGAATGATAAAAACTTCCTGGTAAAACAGAAAAACCATAATCATCTGTAGCAAATCTCCAACTCTTTATTATTCCTTTAGCCAAAAGAGTCTTGCTGTCATCATTTACATAATTTTTTAAAACAGACCATTCCTCTTGACTCGGCAAGTGCCACCCACTTGGGCATATACCTTTCACCTGTTTGGGCAATCTACACATTTTCAACAACTCATTATCCTCATAATAGTCAAACTCCTTATAGCCGCAAGTTTCACCTTTTTCCGCCCAATATATAGAATCTATAGCCGCAGACCACATATAATAACGTCCATATTTTTCGCAGCTATCCAGGTTTGCCATACACCAATTTTTTCCTATCATACTTGGATAAATACTTTCATCAGCAAGGTTCAAATTTTCCGCCATCCACGTCTGATCACCTATTTGAACCGTTCGATAGATTCGTCCATCTCGCTCATCTTCTAATTTTCCATATGAAATAGATTCGTTTCCGTAGAATCGTTTCCATTCTTCACCATAACAGAAATAGACGTAATCAGCATTTATATTTCCATGAACAATTTGACCAAATTCAGAGCATTCCTGTTTATATGTATCATACTGTAATGTAGTCGCAATATTCCACTTGCGGGGATTGCAGATATAATACACATCGCCTACTTTACCAACGGAATCTTGTATAGCAGCAACGCATCCGCCTAGCACTTCTTCAATATTGTTAGCAGCACGCCATGCAGTCGCATCAAATACATAAATAGTGTTCGTTACTGAGCCCTTCTTTATTTCGCCATCAACGCCATCTTCCCAATCTTTATTATTCTCATGGTCGTAGGTGTCTTTTTCTAAAGTGGTAGCATTTCGCCAAATCTTCTTATCAGTCTCGTAAATGTAATAGATGTTTTTGTTTATTTGCCCTGTACGAACTTCACCATTAAATTCTCCGACACCCCAAGTCGCGGTATCCTTTTCTATGTTGGTTGCAGCACGCCAGGTTTGCGATACGCACTTGTACCAAACATCATCTTTTCCCTTGCCAACGGTATCCTGCCTTAGCGTGGTGCAGCCCCGCAGTCCGAGCGAACAATCGGTTTTGTTTCCGCTGCGCCATGTCTTATTTTCATAGACATAACAGTTGGCAGTATTCACAGAGCCGGGCTTGCTGTCGCCGTCCTTTCCTGCCGCCCAGCGGTATGTGTCGTATTCAATGGCGGACGCTTCGACCCACTTGCTCGATTTGCATATGTAATAGGTCGAGCCGACCTTGCCTACAGTATCCTGCCGCAAAGCAGTGCAACCACGCAAGCCAAGTGAACAATCTGTAGATTCTCCACTGCGCCAAACCGAATCTTCGAAAACATAACAATTCGTCTTAACGACATCTCCGTATTTCACGTCGGCATCGTTACCAGTTTTCCAACCATAGGTATCTTTTTCTATATCAGCCGCTTTACGCCATTCGCGTTTTTGACAGATATAATAAACGCCTTCTGTTTCCGCAACTTTGCCAAATCTTTTTTCAACGCAGCCACCTAATGCAGATTCCACATTGCTGGCATGACGCCATCTTTGGACATCGCAATCGTAGGCGTAATCCTTGTTCACGTTGCCGAAAACAATTTTTCCGTCTTTGTCACATTTCTGCTGATAGGTGTCATATTCCGTATCGTACGCAACGCGCCAAGCACCGCTTTCGCATATAAAGTAGGTGCTGTAATTTCGACTGAGTGCGTTTTCGTTTTTCTTTACTTCACCTTCGCGTTTTTTGTTGCAGGTGCCGAGACCGTAGTTTTGCCACCAGAAATTATCGACGTATTTTTCGAAGGCAGGAACGTCGGCGGAAAGGCCCCAGTTTGTAATTTTTTCACGTATGTAAGACAAACTCTGGCCTAGGCTTTTGGCTGCGGCCCAGTCGGCGATTTCTGTTGCCGTTTTGGAATCGTCCCATTTTCCGTCTGTTTCCATATCGGCTGCATAGTCGGCGAGGCGTTCGCTGAAGTCCGCCTCGTTTAAGTCACCCTGCATAAGAACACTTATGGCTAGGAGTGCGGCGGCGCCTTCGTCTTCTCCAAAGATGTTTAAATCTTCAGCGCTTTTGAAATCTCCATCTATTCCGAACGACGCTAGCACTTCGCGTTCTGCCTGTTTTTTGGCTACGGAAACCGTCACGGAATCGTCTGCAGCCAAGTACAGCGAACGTTCATATTCCAGATGCGTGAGCAGGTTCACGTTCACTTCGTCGCGGTTGCTTAAATCGGTAAGCGCATAGAGTGTCACTTGCGATTTAGATTTTTCGCCAGAAACCTCGTTGCGGTAGAAACCGTTCGCTTTAAGAAGTGCATATTGCGAAGCGAGTTTTGCCACTTTCACCGAGAATTCGCCCATATCGTTCTTGATTTTACCCTCGTAGCTGTTACCGGTCTGCGCGAGAGTCTCGCCATCAAGTTCCTGTACAGTTACACTGGAACCGTTTACGAACGGGCCTTTCTGCGATACGCCCGAAACGGTCTTGTCGGAAATTGCGATGACTTCCTGATCTTCAACCGTACCGCCGGCATTCTTGTTGTCGTCTCCGCAGGCGGCAAGGAATAAACTGATTGAGACTGCCGCTGTTGCAAGGCCCTTCGGCAAGCTCAGGGACCGAGCAACAAGATTGTTTTTGTTGAGAGTTCTCATTTTTTCCTCCGTTTGTTAGAGGGGTTGCTTTCTTTGTAAACTTTATCTAGAGATCCTTCGACTTCGCCTTTCAGGCTTCGCTCAGGATGACGGGGGGTGTGGGTTCCTTCGCGGAGCTTCACTTGCTCAGGATGACAGGTTCTGTGCATTTTTTCGCTTAGGTTCGTTAAAGGGAACAGTTGCATGTTCAGACGGTAAACTTCATCGGTTTGGTCGGTTTCGGAGGCTATTGCTACGATTCGACGCCGACATTCGGCAAGTTCTGCGACAATGCGGTCGTAGTTTTCATGCGTGATGCCTAACGTAAGTCCTGTGATGTTTCGACCATAGGCGCTTTCATTCTTTAAGGCGTCTACAGCGAGTTCTGCCATTTGGAGTTGAAGGTCGTGGGCGATGGTGCGACGGATGGAAGACGGACTCATTTTTAGTGAGCGGTCGATTTGCCTAAAGTTCCCATTTTCGTCTTTTTCGAGATAGCCAGCCTGTTGCAGGAATTCGAGAATGTCGCCTACTTCGCTAGTCGATATGCGGCGCCGTGTTGCACTTGCGATTTGTCTTGGCGTTGCCTCTGGCATGGCGGGGGCGAGTTCGCGGATGAGCGCGTTTTTCCAGGACCTGAAAAACTCGAATTCGTCGGCAGCGACACTACGCACTTTATGGATCTTTGCGAGTTCGGTGATGGCTTCAAGTGTCTTTTTCTTGCCTTCGATATTTTTGGCGTTGTCGTATTGAACGAGTAACTGGAAATAGGTTGCTTCGAAGCCTGCAAGTCTCATGGCTGCGGCGACCTGTGGTGCCGTGCTTTCGCTCAGGTTCTTTTTGCCTTCACATACATATTGCAAAAACACCGGCGACGAAATATTGGCAAGTTTCGCGAATGTAGCCCAAGAAAACCCGACGCGAGCCTTGCGCTCGTCGTAGAAATCTCGGATATATTTCCGATAATCTATGTATTCAATAATCGGTGCCATCGTATTGAATATAAATCTGAAATCTGAAATTAGCAATAGTTGGAATATGAAAATTACTTATTTTTTATTATAAATGTCAAAATTCGCTTAAATTCGCAAATATTTTAGTCTAATTTGGAATATGACAGCCGTTGAAGTTCGCTTCCCGTACCGGTCCTGTTTTTATCTATAATGGATAAGATTGTTTTTACACGGTTTTTAAACGGTGTTGTTGTAATACACAACACATAAACTAAAATTAACACAAATTTTTACACACATGGAATTATTTTTATGATATAAAGTGGAGGATTTATGGGCTATTGGGCTAAAGTCATTTCTGCCACGGCGCTATTGGCGTCTTTTTCGCTTGCGCAGACCTACGATCTGCCGATTGTGTTCATTGATACCAAGGGCGAGTGTCTCGACCAGAATGTGACCGAGAAAATCCCTGCCACCATGAAGGTTCTAGATGGTGCCACGAACAATGTGGCCGACAGTGCCAAGGGTACCCGCTACGACATCGGCATCAAGGTTCGTGGGCAGTCTTCGGCCAAGTTCCCGAAACCGGGTTACAGCATCGAAGTCCGCGACGAGAAGGGCGAGGGCATGGACGTAAGCCTGTTCGGCCTCCCTCCAGCTGACGACTGGGTCTTGCACGGCCCGTATGTCGACAAGAGCATGATGCGCAACGCCCTTGCCCATTGGCTTTTTAGGCAGGCAGGGCATTACAGCCCCCGCACCAGGCATTTCGACTTGTATATCAACGGCGTGTACCGCGGCGTCTACGTGCTCATCGAAAAAATCAAGCGCGGCAAGTATCGTGTAAACGTGAGCAAACTCAAGGAAACCGACATCAGTGGCGACGACGTGACTGGCGGCTACATCTGGGCTTTCGACAAGACGGGCACCAATACCGGTGGCATGGGCATGGAAGATATCAACAAGGAAGGTTTCAGCACGGCTGACGGCCTGAATGTCATTATGCACTACCCCAAGAAGGAAAACCTGCAAACTCAGCAGCAGGCCTACCTGAAAAAGTACCTGGAAGATCTCGAAAATCTGTTCAAGAACGGCAGGAACGGTAGCGGCTATGAAAATTATGTCGATATGACTTCTGCGCTCGATTACGTGCTGCACGAAGAGGTCACCAACAACTCCGACTCCTACTGGTGCAGTTTCTTCTTGCACAAGCCCAAGGACAGCAAGGGTGGCAAGGTGACTCTTGGCCCGGCTTGGGACTTTAACCTCGCCATGAGTAACGGTGGCGGCATGGGCTCGACATCGACCGACGGCTGGCAAATCGAGAATCCTCAGAAACAGGGCCAAGGTGGAATGATGATGATGGGTGGTGGCCTGAAAGCTCCGAACTGGCTTATCGGTATGTGGAAAGATAGCCACTACCAGAGCGAACTGAAAAAGCGCTGGGCGGAACTCCGCAGCGGTGTATGGCATACCAAGACGATGGATGCGTACCTGGATTCCATGAAGGTCTACATCACCAAGGCGGCTGACCGCAACTTTAAGCGCTGGCCTAACCTGGGGCAGGGTAGTGGTCAGGGGGATCCCGATCCGGAGCCGATGAAATACTGCAACAACCAGAACCAGGGTGGCCAAAACCAGAACCCGTGGGGAATGTGGGGTGGCGGCATGGGTGGTGGCATCACCATGGGTGGCAATAATGCAAGCACTTGGGACGGCGAATTTGAACACCTTCGCAAGAAGATGAAAGAAAGAATGCAGTGGATGGACCGGCAACTCGGATTTACCGAACCTGCGCAGCCCATTGTGACTGAGCCCGTGATTCATGATCCGGATTGGCAGATGGATACCGTAACGCAGTCAAATTACAGGAATGTTCAGATGGAAAATCTGAGCAGACTTTCTCCGACGAATTACTTTACCGTGAACGGGGAGTATCTTGAAATCCAGACGGACCTGGGTGGAACATTAGCCCTTCTCGACTTGAATGGTTCCGTTCTGTACAAGACCAGAATCCAGAAGGGTCTCACGAGCATGAAGGTTCCTGCCAAGGCAAAGAACAAGCTCTGGATAGCCACTCTTAATGGCAAGATGATGAGCCACTAAAAATAAATCCTGTAGCGGAAGCTACAGGAAATCTTTATAGATAATGCTTGACCTTGTTGATAGGGTCAAGATTTTCTTTTGGAGGCTTCGGTACGTAGATTTTCACGGCGTACACGTAGTGCTCCGTTTCGGCAAGGATGTCTCCTTCCTGCATGTCTTCGTTGATTTCGATTTCGAGCTCGACTCCGTCGCGGGCAATGCGGCGGATGGAGTGTTCCTTAAGTTCGTGGCTTTCGAACAGTACGTCGATGACTTTCTTGTAAGTGCCGTGGTGGGTGGTTCCCAAAATCCTGTCGCAAATCATTGATATTCCCGTGTTAAACCGCATCCATGGTGTCCACCTGGTTCACGATGCCGGTGACGGTCGCAATATAGCTATTTATGCTTTCAATGAATGCTTTCTCGTTTCGGCTAGAGAGGGGTGCCTTGAGCGCAGGGTAGGCGTTAAAGATTTGCTGGTGGTTTTCGGGGTAGGTCCTGTGAATCAAGTAATAGACGCCGTACATGATCGGGAGCAGGGTCGCGTTTGCACGGGCGAAAAATCCGAGCGGGTTACGGTCCTGTTGCAGGTAGATGTAGGCTTCGCGGAGGTGTATCAGGAGCCCGCGGAGTTCGCGTTCGCATTCCAGGCGCAGGCATTCCACGTTCGGTTCGTAGTTGGGGAGCGGCTTTGCTCCGGCTAAGGCCACGTTCCTGTTGGCGATGTGCAAAAATTCGAGCGGAAAAACGTCTTCGGAGGTCTGGATTTCCTTGAGCGTAAAGAAGTAGCGGAACTCGATGTTTTCCTTTTTCGCCTCGCGCAGCAGGTCTTGCAGGGGCTTGATGCTTGCGGTTGAATTGTCTCGCAGGATAAAGCTGATGGTCCAGGGGCTTTCGAGCGCGTTGAACCCCTCGACTAGGCAGTCTCCGTGAATAAAGGCCGAAATCAGGTTGTCGCCCAGGGCTTGCTGCAGCATGCCCGGCCAATTGGATCTTTGAAGTTCTACGATGCTCAGGTTCTTTTTCATGATAACCTCACCAGGAATTGCGCCGCCCGAAACCGTTACGGCTTTCTCCGCTGAAACTGCTGCCTCCGAAACTTCCACCGAGTCCGCCGCCAAAGCCTCCTCCGAAACCTCGTGGACTGCTTCCGAATCCGCCGCTGAATCCGGTCTCGGGTTCGTCCTTTTTCTTGTTCTTGATGGCGCCTCCGAACAGGAACCAGAGAATTCCGTTTCCGCGCCCGCCGCTGAACTTTGCCATGAGCAGCAGGAAGAAAACGAACAGGATAAAGAGAATCATGAGCGCGGGGACGCTGTTTTCGTGGAGCTTGTAGGGGGCTTCGTCGATGTCGAGCTTTATTCCTTTCGCCTTTGCGCCCATTTGCGCCAACGCGTACGAAAGGGAGAGGATTCCTTCGCCGTAGTTGTATTCGCGGAAGGCAGGAAGAAGCGTCTTTTGCTGAACTTTCGCGAGAGTTTTTTCGCTATAGATATTCTCGATGCCGGGGGTCACGACAATGTTTTTCCAGCGTTGTTTTTGCGAAACGAAAATCATGATCCCGTCGCCGTTCTTTTTGCCGAGTTCCCATTGGTCGGCGGTATTCTTGGCGTACAGGTCTCCCTTTTCGAACAGGTTCACGTGCCCGATGTCGTCCATAAGTACGCAGGTAAGTTCGATACCCGTCTTTTGGAAGAACTCTACTGCAAGATTGTTGAAAAGGCCTGTCTCGGATGCGTTAAGCAGGTGGTTGTCGTCGTAAATTTGGCTTTCGGCTGGCTTTTGCGGGTATCTTTGGGTATCTGTAGATGTTTCTGCCGTTACTCCGAGAGTAAGGCTCAGGCATAAAAGTGCAATACGAATGAAAAGTCGCTTGGTAGAAAACATCTACTAGAAAATATAAAGTTTATTTCAAAAAAGTAGACTATGAAATTTATTTTTCATAGTCTTATCGAATAAACGGCCCGAGTTACGGATGGCTTGGGCTCAGTTGCTTTTGCAGGGGGCCAAAATCCAGTTTGCCGATTGCCTTTACGGTGGCGTCATTGGCGGACTTGCCTGTTTCCCTTGCCGATGCGATAAAGGATATTCCCTTGCCCTTGAGGGCCACATCGACGTTGTAGGTGTAGCGGGTCATGTTGTCGCTAATCTTGAGAGCCTTTTCTTCGGTGGAATTCACCTTGAGTTCCAGTTGTGGCGCAGTCGTTTCGTTGTCGACGTAAATGGATTTCTTGGCGAGTGCCTTTTCGATCGCGTTGCAGAGGGGGGCTGTCTCGTGGCAGAGAATCCGGATGGAGTACCGGGTGTCGCTTACCTGGTAGGAAAATGCGAGTTTTTGACGAAGTCCTGTCGCTTCAAGCAGTTCGGGGGTGAAATTGGGCTCGACGATGATTTCGTAGGGACCTTTTTCGAAATTCACTTTCCTCAGGTTGAATGTGGCGGTACCGTCGGTTTGAGTCCTGCGTTCGAGCAGAACCTGGAATCCCTGCTTGGCGACAAGAGGAAAATTGGAAACGGGACCGACATTGTCAAAGACCGTAACATTCCAGGGCGGCATTTCGGATTTGCTTAAGGTGAATGTCTCACTGGGGCCTTCGATTCGAATTTGCGAGAGCTTTTCCAGGAGCTTTGCTTCGAGTTCTGGAATGTGATGCTTGAGCTGATGCGCTTCGTTGACGGGGTAGACGGAGGCGAGTCTGGAAACCAGTTGTTGGTATTCGTCAATCTTGCGGTTCGCGTTCTGGAGCGCGTCGATGCCTTGCGCGTACTGCCTTTCGTCAATGGATTTTGAAAGTTTTGCTTCGAGTTCTGCAATTTGTGTGCGTGCCGCACTCATCTGAAACTGAATGTCGGCGGTGAATTCGTCCAGGTCGAGCGTGGCGGTTGCCTTGAAGCCTTTGTCCGTCTTGACGGGGGTAATGGTGATGCCCTTGATTTTAAGGTTGCTTGTCACCTGGCTTGTCGCATAGAAGTTTTCGGTGAGGTTGGATTTTTTACCCGATGTCGTTTCTTCTTTTGTGAGCGTTTGAGTCGCGCGGACTTGCGAGGAAATTTGTTTTGCGACACCTGCGATGGCTGTATTGTTCGCATCTTCCTGGGATACGTTAGAAGAGGCCGTGTAGGTGATGACCTTGCTGGCGAAGGAGGCTCCCGTTGCCAATAGAACAATCCAACATAATTTAAAAACTCGCATCATCTTTTTCCTTTAATAGCCAATTTTTCCCTGGATTCCCTCCCTCGTTACACTCGGTCGAGGATGGCCTCTCCTAACCACTAACCGCAGCCTACTTCACTTCCATCACGATCAGCTTCTTGGAAATGTTCAGTTTCTTGGTTTCTGCAGTTGACTTGAGGGTTTGGCGAATGGTCCTGTAGACGTCGTTGACATCTTCGAACTTGTCACTGGGGGCGTAGACGACCAGGTCGATGGTCTTGGACGTCATGGCGTTAATCTTTACCTTGTTGAACATTCCTTTTAGGCTTTGGGTAATCTGGTCGTGCAGGTCTTCGAGTGCGGAATCGGAATATTCTCCGGTGATGTTCATGACCACCTTGTACTGGCTTCCGGTCTTGATTTCGTCTTTCCAGTAGTTAAGAATCTGTGCCTCGATTGATGGCATCGCCTTCTTGGCCGCATTTTTCAGGTTCGCCTGCTGGTCTAGGTCGGTTGTGCGGCCGTGGCTGTTGATAGAACTGGTCTGGGAACCCAAAAGACGTGCCGTCGTCGTTTCGTAGGCGTGGAGGTCTATCGTCACAAAACCCTTGGGATCGATCGCGGTCGAATACTTGATATAGATATCTGCGTTCAGGGCGAGACCCGCGAGGTAGGCCAGGTCTTCGTCGTTTCCGGCAATGTCGTTTTGCATTTGGACGATGTTGTCCAGTTCGGCGCTGCCTTCAAGGGATTTTACCTCGTAGTGATGCTGCGTGAGGTAGTCGTTTAGACCGTCCTGGGCCGCTTTTGCAAAAGGATTGCTCGAGACCTGTTGCAGACTGCCGATACCCTTGCCCTGGGAGACCGGAATGACCATGATGACCGGTTTCGTGAAATTTTCGGTGGCCTGTTCTGTCTTTCGGCCAGTCTTGTTTTCTGAAAGTGTTTTTGGGGATGAATTTTTCTTTTTGTCCCAGTTGAGTTCCTCGTACGAGGATTTGGCCCGTTCGCGAGTTTCGCGGGCGGAGTCATTTTTCTTGTTGCCGGACCATGATGCCGTTGTGGCGACCAAAAGGAGCCCTAAAATAACGTTTATCGTCTTCATATATGTAAAAAATATGTAAACAGTAGCATAAAGTCAATATGTGGGGTGAAAAAAGAACGATTTTATCTTTTTTTTCAAAATAATGTCCTATTCTAAAAAAACTCTATATATTTAGAGTAAAGATTCGGTATCAAATTGCAGAAACGGAAAGGTTCGTATGAATGAAAAATGGCTTTGGCTCCCGGATTTTGCATCGGATTTGGGACTGTGGGAAGATGATCTGGTCGGCGTTGCCCCCGCTGCAGACCATGTTTTTGTGCCGTACGAAAAGATGGCGAATTCCCTGGATGATCTTTATGGGTTGGAGGACATGTCGAGTGCGTCAACCGTGGCCGCCTGGGGGCTTGGCGCCTTTGCCCTGCTGAAAAATGCGGCGCATCGCCCGAAACGGCAACAGTGGGTGTTGCTTTCGCCGTTTGCCGATTTTTGTTCCGAAGATAGCGAGTGGACGACCGAGAACTTGTCCTTTATTGCGCACCAGACCCTTACGGCGATCGATGCGACCGTCAATGCTTTTTTTGAATTGCTTGAAGACGAACTGGGTGAATGGCAAGACGACTGGCTGAAAAAGGCCAAAAGTATGGACCCGGCGTCTTTGCGCCTTGGGCTTGATTACATGGCGAAAAACCGTATCGATTCTCCGGTAAAGACGGACGGTGACATTCGTGTCCTGTTTGGACGCTTGGACAAGGCGATTTTACCTGCGATGACTTTGGCTTTGAAAGATTTCCTGCCGCAGGCGGAATTCAAGGAACGTCCCAAGGCCGGGCACTGGCCTCCGATGCTACTCTTTTAGGGATTTTTGCTATCTTTCTTCTCGATGCATACACTATATATAGTTGCGACCCCTATCGGGAACATGGAAGATATCACTTACCGAGCCGTGCGGATTCTGAAGGAAGTTCCGCTGGTGCTTGCCGAAGACACTCGCCATACGCGGGTGCTGTTCGATAATTTTGGCATTAACACGCCCATGGAGCCTTACCACGATTTTAACAAGGAAAAGGTGACGCCCCGGTACGTGGAATACCTGAAGAACGAAGGGGATATTGCGCTGGTGAGTGACGCGGGAACGCCCGGTGTTGCAGACCCTGCGTTTAACTTGGTTCGCGAATGTGTGCGAGAAGGAATTGACGTGCGAGCCGTTCCTGGGGCCTGCGCGATGATTACGGCGCTGGTTTCGAGCGGTATGCCGACGGACCATTTCAGCTTCCAATATTTTTCGCCGAAGAAGAGTGCGCAGCGCATTCACCTCCTCGAAAAGCTCAAGGACGAGGAGGCTACGCAGATTTTTTACGCGAGTCCGCACAATATCGACAAGTTCGTCGAGGAAATCGGCCAAGTTTTCGGTGAAATCAAAATTGCACTGATGCGTGAACTCACCAAGAAGTTCGAGGAACATCTGATCGGGACTCCGAGCGAGGTTACGGCGCATTTCAAGGCGCATCCGCCCAAGGGTGAATTCGTGCTGATTTTCAACCCCCAGGACAAGAGCGGGCTCTGATGCTTGAAAGAATGAAGTCGCTGCTGAAAGCGCTCCCGAAAATCTACTGGATTTATGTAGCGGTCCTTTTGGTTGCAGAAGTTGTCGTGTTTGCCCTCCGGCCCGATACGCCGGGGCTTTATACGATGCACTTGCAGTGGTTGCCGTTGGCACTTGCCTTGCCGTTCCTGATTTTTAGGGGTATCCGTCAGAATTTCAAGCGAATGCTCTATGCATTTGCTCTACTTTCGTTCCTGTTCCTTTCGCTAGATTATTGTATAGGTGATTTGGCCGGTGCGGGGCATGCGGGACTTATCCAGGTGGTTTTGGCGTTTTGTCCGATAGGACTTTTCTGGCTGATTCTGTTTGCGATTTGGAATTTTTCCCATTTGAGAAATCGCGATTCGCTCGTGGCGCTTTTGCTTTCTTCTTTTGGCTGGGGGCTTTACGCATTTGCGTACCCGCCGATGCCGCTTGGCCCTGCTGCCCTGCTGTTGCTGGTGCCGTGGTTTATAGTCCTGAACCGTTACACGCGCGGACAGGCGATGTTTGCGACCTTCTGGTCGGGCATGCTTTACAATGCGGTCAACTACTATTGGATCTATAACGTGATGCACGTGGAAACGGCTCCTTCGGGGTTGATTCTTTTTGGTCTGATTTTGCTGATCGCCTTCTTTAGCGCCTATAACACCTTGGCGGGCTTTGCCTATACGCTCGCAAATAGTGCTCCGCGAAAGTTCCGCCCCGTTTTCCTGCTGCTTTATCCGGTGTTCTACGCAGGTCTTGAAATGACGCGTACCTATGGCGACTTTGCATTCCCGTGGAGTCATCTGGGATATGTATTCGGAAACCATCTGGAACTGATCCAGATGCTTTCGTATATCGGCATTTTCGGCTATACGATTCTGGTGGTGGGCTCGAACCAGGCCGTGGCGCATGTGTTCTGCAGGGCGCAGAGCCTGAAAAAGTCGATTCCGGTTTTGGCGCTTCCGGCAGTCATTTTTGTGGTGTTGCTTGTGCAGGGATGTGTCGTTCTTTCAAGGCCCGAAGCAGAGCCTTTCTACGGAACGGAACGTGAAGAAAATCCAGATATCGCCCTGGTGCAACCGAGCATTCAGCAGGGCGCCAAGTGGAGCAAGGAACGCTTCGATGCCATCGTGAACAAGACGCTCGGCATGGTGAATGACAGCGTCAAGGAAGGCGCGGACTTGATTGTCCTGGCCGAGACTGCAGTTCCTGATCATATTCGTCGCCAGCCAAGAGTGATTGACCGACTTCATCGGGTGGCGGACCGCCAGAAGGCCCAGATTCTAACAGGGGCACTTGACTACAAGAGGAATCCTCGGGGAAGTGCGCGGCGCTTTGACATCTACAATGCCTCGTTCCTCTTTACTCCGGGGGATGATCGTTTCCCGGAACGTTACGTCAAGAAGCACCTGGTGCCGTTCAGCGAAAGAATTCCTTTCGACGAAGTCTTTCCTATCTTGAATTATGTGGACCTAGGGGAAGGCGACTTTGTGGCGGGGCATGAAACTCCCGTTTATGGGCCGTTCAACTGGACTCCTTACATTTGCTACGACGCCATTTTCGGTGACTTGGTCCGCGAGGCGATTCGCAGTGGTTCTCGCTTGATGGTAAATATCACGAACGACGGCTGGTTTGGGCGGAGTTCTGCACCGTATCAGCACTTGAATCTGATCCGCTACCGTGCAGTAGAAAGCGGAATGCCTGTGGCGCGTCTTGCGAATAGCGGTGTTTCGGTGTTTATCGACCAGTATGGTCACTTTGACGGAAATACTGAAATTTTCACCGACCGCGTTATCCAGAGAAAGGTTCCTCTCCGGACGCGCGATACGGTTTATACGCATATCGGCGATGCGGTAGAAATGATGCTGCTCGGTTTCGGCGTGCTGTATTTAGTGCTAGTCCTGCTGGTGGCCGGGTTACAGGCGAGAAGGGCGCGTAAGGCAGCCATCGCCTGACTTAAAAGTCCTGTGCCGCATTGAGGTCGGTGAAGCGTCCAAGTCTGGTTTCGAACTTTAGCCGTTCCAGAAGTTTCCGGTGCATCTCCTGCGAGGCGTCGTTGACGAGATCTGAACGCATTTTGCCGAACCAGAAGGCTTCGACATGTTCGCTTTCTTCGAATTCTGCCTTGAATGCGAGTGCGCCGTTGCAAAAAATGCGAACGTCCATGTGATAATTCCACGTCTCGCTGACGGGGAGTGCCGGCCAGAAGGGGATGAATGCTGCTCCGATTCCCCAGCTGCTAGGTTCAGAATCGGGGGTGACGGTTGCTTCGATTTGCGCAACGCCCCTGCAGCTTGCCATGGGGTAGCTTACGGTGTCGATGACGGCGGTGTAGGCTCTTTGCAGGTTCCTTTCGAGCGTGACGCTTTCTCCGTTAATCTTTAGCGAAATGGGTTCGAAAAAAGGGACGGTTTTGGGGTATTCCTGCAGGTCGTATCGGGCGAGGTTGACGGAGCAGCCTGAAAGCATTAGTCCGCCTAGGCAGAAAATTGCCCCGAGGGGCCTGTTTGGGAAAATCCAGCGACGCATCGCCCCAAAAACTAGAAAAAAGCGTGGAAAATGGTGATTTGGGGGCGTTTGAAACACAAAAATTAAGGCTGAAGAACGTTTTTGAGAACGTGTAATAATGTAAAATATGCGAAAATATCAAATATTTATCAATTTTTCTATTGATTTTTGCTTCTTTAGAATATATATTTTGAGAAAAATTTTGAGAACATTTGCGATCCAAGGGGTGGGTTGACGGATGTTTTCGAGGAAAAGGGATGGATGTATGAAAATGGTTTCGGAAATGAACTCGAAAAAAGTCTCCAAGGTGGCTCTCGGTGTGGTGCTGCTTGGTTTTGCCGGGGCTTATGCCCAGGTGACGGTGAATAAGGCCGAAGGCTGGCTGGAATCCGCTTTTGCGGAATGGGCTCCTGTTTCGGGGGCGACTAGCTACAACGTCTACTGTGACGGCAACAAGATTGACAATCAGCTGATTCGTAGCTACGGCAGCTACATACGTGCCGATGTGCTTGGACTCAAGGGGGGCTCGCATACCTTGAAGATTGCGCCGGTGGTGAATGGTGCCGAAGGTACAGCCGTGACCAAGTCGGTGACGGTGCTTGCCCACGACCGTAGCGGTTTTGCTTTCAGTAACGGGCGCGTACCCGGTGCCTACAATGCCGACGGTACGCTCAAGAGCGGGGCCGCGGTGCTCTACATTTCTGAGAACACCAAGAATACGGTGACGATGAACGTGACAACAAATGCCAAGGGATCAAAGACGACCTGTGAGGGAATGCAGGGAATCCTGAACTGCTATAAGAAAGGATATGAAACTGTTCCGCTCGATTTACGCCTTATCGGTAATGTTACCGATGCGTCCGTTATGGAAGCGGGAGACATGCTGATCGACCTCGGCAGTTCCGAAAAGTCCTACGTGACGGTCGAAGGTGTCGGTAACGATGCCGTGGCGAACGGTTGGGGCATCCGTATCAAGAATGCGCAGAATGTGGAAATTCGCAACTTGGGCATTATGAACGTGAATAGCTCCGAAGGCGACAATGTTGGACTTCAGCAGAATGACCAGTATATATGGGTGCACAATAACGATTTCTTCTACGGCGATGCGGGAACCGACAAGGACCAGGTGAAGGGTGACGGTGCCCTGGACTGCAAAAAGTCCACCTATATCACCTTCAGCTACAACCACTTCTGGGATAACGGCAAGTCGAACCTGCTCGGTCTTTCCGAAGGCACCACCGAAGGCTACTATATTACCTATCACCACAACTGGTACGACCATTCCGATAGCCGCCATCCGCGCGTGCGTTACTACAGCGCCCACGTGTACAACAACTACTACGACGGTATTTCCAAGTACGGCATTGGTTCGACGCTCGGTTCGTCGGTGTTTGCCGAAGGAAACTATTTCCGCAACTGTAAGTACCCGATGTTGACCTCGATGCAGGGGAGCGACCTTTATGCCGGTACGACATCCGCCTCTACAGAAAATGCGACTTTCAGCAAGGAAGCGGGTGGTTCGATCAAGGCCTTCAACAACTATATGGAAGGTGCGGTGACCTTTATCCCGTATGGCGCAAACAAGTACACCCTGAAGGGGGCTGAAACCTCGGTGGGGTCCATCAATACCAAGACGGATTTCGATGCTTACGTGGTAACGAGCCGTTCGGCGCAGATGCCTTCTTCGGTTGCGTCTAAGTCCGGTGCCAATACCTACAACAACTTTGACCTGAACAGCTCGATTATGTATTCGTATACGGCAGATGAACCGGCCGTGGCGAAGGCGACCGTGATGATTTATGCGGGGCGTGTGCAAGGCGGCGATTTCAAGTGGACCTTCGACAATTCTGTGGACGATGCTGCGTATGCCGTAAATCAGCCGCTCAAGAATGCTCTTGTGGCGTACAAGGGCTCCGTGCAATCCATCCAGGGGGAAGGCAACTTGCCGGTGTATGTGCCGACGTCCTCCTCGTCGTCCGGGAAAGTTTCTTCTTCGTCGTCTAAAAACGAAAATGCAAAGTCTAGTTCCAGCTCTGTTTCGTCCAGTTCCTCTGCGAAGTCTTCAAGTAGCGTAGGCGCAAACGAAGACCCCGTGGAAGATGATGTCTTGACGTTGCCTATCGATAAGGATCTTGTCCACAACTTTACCGAAGAGGCGACATCGAGTGATTACTTTGAATTCTTCGGAAACCTCTCGACGGAGAAGGGTTCGGTAGAATATAACGGTGAATCTCTGGCCCGTTGCCTCAAGATGGAATCGGCAACCTTGATTGAATTTATTTTGTCTAAAAAGGCGACGGTGACACTCGTTTTCAATGCGGATTTTGAAAAGAAAGTGAAAGTGGATGGTGAAAAGGAAACCGCGAAGGCCGGAATCGTGACGGTTGAACTTGCCGCAGGTACGCACAAGATTACCAAGGGCGATGTTGCGAATCTGTACCTGATCGTGGTCGATGTCGATGAATCGTCTGTGGAGTCTAGCGGTTCTCTTGAAACGTCTAGCAGTTCCGAGGCTGGCGAAACGACCGCTTTGGTGCCGACGTTAAATTACGGTGTTCATCCGATGCGTTACGTCGCTCACGATTCGCATCTGGAAATTTTTGCAGAGAATGTCCGTAGGCTCGATATTGTTAGCGTGACGGGGCATGTGTTTATGAACTCTACCGAGGTGAGCTCGAATGTGGACCTGAGAGGTCTTAAGCCGGGTGTATATCTGGTGCGTCTTGTTGCGGGTGAAAGGACTTATCTGCAAAAAATTGTAAAACGATAATGCTGTTCTGAGCGCTTTCGACGAATTCGTTAACCGTGTAAGGTCCCTGAGCACGGTTGGTGAGCCTGCCGAAACGAGTCGAAGGATCTAAGAGCCGCTTAGTTCTTGTCGCAATTTTCTGAGGTGTTTGGGGTTGCGATAGAACTTTGTGTGGAGTGGCTCCCGGATGTTTCATCCGGGAGCTTTTCATTATTTTATGTTGAAAATAGATAAAGAAATATGTAAATTACACATAAAAAGATAAGTCTTTTATGCGTCCCTCGTTTTTTTTCCATAAGTTTGTTGGCTCTTTAGCGTTTTCGGTCGTTCTTCTTTTCATTGCTTGCGGTGAAGAGTCGACTCGAGTTGTTCATGATCCCTTGTCTGTGGTCGAAACTTTCGCTGAACTCGATTCATGCTCCGATGAAAATACGGGGGACCGCGCTCTTGTAAAAGCGGATTCGACGATTTATGTGTGTGTCGATGCCAAGTGGGTGGCGACCGTAGAACGTTCCGATGAAGTGGCGATTTCACTTGATACCTTGTCGGGCTATATCCAGAAAGGTCCGTTTCTGAAAGGCTCCACGGTGTACCTTTACGAACTTTCCGATGGGCAAACGTTAAAGCAGACGAATGGCAACTTTATGAGCGTCATCACGGGAGATGATGGCCGTTACAGGTTTTCTTCGCGCGACCTCAAGAGCCAATACGCGATGCTTGTCGTAGAAGGAAAATACCGTAATGAAGTGACGGGGGAGCCTACCACCACGCCGATTCAGCTGCAGGCCTATACCAATATGCTGATGCGCAAGTCGGCAAATGTGAATCTGCTGACGCATTTGGAAAAGGAACGTGTGTATTACCTGGTGACGCACGAAAAATTGAGCGTCCGTGGTGCCAAGAAACAAGCCCAGGCCGAAATCCTGAGTCAATTCTATATCGATACGCTCTCCTTTAAGGCGGAATCCGAAGACCTTGATGTGTTTGGTAAGAACGATGCCGATGCGGCCCTCCTTGCTGTATCCATTCTTTTGCAGGGCGATTCGAACGAAACGGCCCTTTCGGTTCTTTTGACTGAAATCGTGGCGGATATGGCCGAGGATGGTGAATGGAACGGAGCTAACGCAAATGCGACCAAGACGCGTATTGCAGATTGGGCTATGGCGGCGGATACTTCCGGTAGGCTTGCGATATTCCGCAAGAATGTGAAAAGTTGGGGCTTGAGCGATACGGTGCCCGAATTTGAAAAGCATGTGCGTCGCTATTGGACAAAACAGTACGGTTTTGAAGATTGCGATAAGAAAAGCGAAGGTGAAGTGGTTGCCACGGAGAATGAACTAAGTGATTCTTATGGAACAAAAACCCGCTTTGTCTGCAAGGATGGTGCTTGGAAAACCGCCTCGGATTTAGAAAAGGATACCTACCAATGGAAGCTGGGCGCAAAGGATGGTGAATCCAGACTAGGGGACGTGACTAGAAGGACCTATTTCTATGACAAGGAAAAGGAGGCTTGGCATAAGGCGTCCAATGTAGAAATTGCGCTTGGATTCTGTTCTAAAAATATCGAAACGGACAAGTCGAAAAGATATGGCAAGGTGGATAGTTCCTGGTATCTTTGCAAAAACCGCGAGTGGAGTGGCGTTGACGAATTTATGCTTGATACGCTTGACGCTAAATGTTCTTCAAAAACGTTGGGTAAAAAGATTGACGGTGCTGTTGTTAAGAAAAATCAGTATTACTGTACGGCGAAAGGTTGGGTGAACTTGATGGATTGGAATTGGGATGTTCCTAAGGAAGCTCGCTTTAATCCTGATATCAAGTATGATTCCATGATAGACCCGCGAGACAATAAGGTCTATAAAATTGTGACGATCGGAACGGGTGAAAAGGCGCAAACCTGGATGGCTGAAAACTTGAATTATGCCGACAGTGTCGCAACGCCCAGTCTTAAGGGACGTAATTGGTGCTTTGACAATGTAGAGGCGCATTGTGATGTCGGAGGACGCTTGTACAGTTGGTCTGCTGCGATTGATTCCGTAAGACTTGCTACTGACGAAAATCATCCGATGCGTTGTGGTGAATTGAACGTTTGTAATCTTTCGGGGCGTGTGCAGGGCATTTGCCCTGAAGGTTGGCATTTGCCTCGTTATGCGGAAGTCGTTGCGATGACGGAGCTTGTTGGCGATGTCGAGTTGGGTTCTGCTTATATTACGCAGACAGGCTGGAATGGTGGTAAAGGGGGAACAGATATTGTCGGCCTTTCGATGCTGCCCACAGGCTTTTACCATTCAGCCGGGAAATTTGGCTTGGACGGTGTATTGGCTTCGGTCTGGATGTCTACGGAAGATGACGAAAACGATGCGTTCCTGATATCCATAAGTGCTAACTCAACAGACGAAGGTGTGTCGTTTGTAAATATGTATTATAGCAAAAGTTGTGGGATGAGTGTTCGCTGCATTCAAGACAGAGATTAAGTGAGAAAGAAAATGAAAAAGTTTGTACTTCAATGTCTTTTGACTACGGTGTTTTTCTTTGCTGCGTGTAGCGAAGACTCGACTGAGGTTGTCGTAGAAAAAATGAATGTGGTGGAAAGTGAAACGGATCTTCCTGAGTGCGAAAGCGAAAACGAGGGCGATCAGGCGATGGTAAAGGGCAAATCCTCCATTCTCGTGTGTGTCGATGGCGACTGGTTCGTGACTGCAGGAGAAAAAACGGAAACGGTGTCCGGAGATAGTGTTGAGGAAGCGGTACAGATTGATTCCTTGGTGGGCTATTCGCAGAAAGGCCCCTTCCTCAAAGGTTCGATGGTCTATCTTTACGAACTTTCGGATGGACGCACCTTAAAGCAGACGAACGGCAACTTTACAAGCAACATCACAAGCGATGATGGTCGCTACAAGTTTACGTCGCGAAACCTTGTGAGCCAGTATGCGCTAGTCGTTGTAAACGGCAAGTATCGTAATGAAGTGACTGGAAAACCTACCACGACGGCAATTCAGCTGCAGGCGTATACGAATGTGTTGATGCGTCGGTCGGCAAACGTGAATTTGCTTACGCACCTAGAACATAACCGCGTCTATAATCTGGTTGTGAAAGAAAAGCTGAATATGAGACAGGCAAAGCGACAGGCTCAGGCCGAAATTATGAGCGAATTCTATATCGACACGGCTGGATTCGTGGGCTCTTCCGAAGACTGGGATGTGTTCGGGAGTACCGATGCTGATGCCGCTCTTCTTGCGATATCGATTCTGTTGCAGGGGGATTCGAACGAAACCGCTCTTTCGGTGCTGCTTACGGAAATATCGGATGATATCGCGGCAGATGGCTTGTGGAATGCTGCGGTGGCTGATTCTGTAAAGACTCGCATTGCCGACTGGGCCATGGTGGCGGACAGTGCCGGACGATACGCCAAGTTCCGTAAGAATGTAGAGGGCTGGAAACTAAGCAAGACCGTGCCGGATTTTGAAAAATACATGCGTCATTTCTGGGCGACGACCTACGGCATTGGTGATTGTACGAAAAAGCGTGAAGGCGAAATTGTCGCTACAGAGAATGAAAATAGTGCCGTCTATGGAACGACAACGCGCTTTATCTGTAAGAGCGGAGCCTGGAAGGTTGCCGAAGATATTGTGGTGGATACAAGGAGCTGGAAAGACGGCTCCGATGGAAAACTGAAAAAAGGAGATGTTACGGATCGATTCTACAAGTTTGACAAAAAACTGGGAAAGTGGCTTTATGCGACTGAAAACGATTCGACGACCGGCTTGAAGGGATGCACCACCAAATTGGAAGGCTCCATTGGCAGAAGCCCTGAGGATGATCGTTTCTATACTTGTGAAAACCTTGATTGGGTTGAAGTGACTGAGACGATTGCTTATGACACCCTTGGCTTGGTCTGTTCGAAATCTGTATTGAACACTATTGTTAGCGGTGTTGTCAATGATTTGAACAAGTATTATTGTTCGACTCAGGGTTGGACAAGTTTGATGGATTGGGATTGGACTGTGCCGAAGGAATTTCGCCTTAATCCAGAAATCAAGTACGGTTCTATGACTGACCCGCGTGACAACAAGGTTTACAAGACAGTTGTCATTGGAAAGGGCGAAATGGCTCAGACATGGATGGCGGAAAACCTCAATTATGCCGATAGCGTTGCAACGCCTAGCCTTAAAGGACGTAACTGGTGCTATGATGACGTTGAGTCGAATTGTGATGTCGGGGGGCGCTTGTATAATTGGGCTGCTGCTATAGACTCTGTAAAGTATGCTACGGACAAAGAAAATCCGATGACTTGTGGCTTCGCGGGTTTCTGTGAGTTTTCCGGTGATGTGCAGGGTGTTTGTCCGCCGGGGTGGCACTTGCCTAGTATAGAGGAATTTTACGATTTTACGGCCATCATAGATGCCGATTCCTTGGGCAAAGTTCTTAAGGCTCAGTCGGGGTGGGGTTATTTTGAAAATACTGGGAAAATGGAATCGGGTAGTGGTTCGGATGATGTTGGATTTACGGGGCTTCCTGCTGGAATGAGGCCTTTTACGGGAGATTATGTCTATGGCGGTAGTTTCACTGGTTTTTGGTTGTCTACCAATAAAACATCATTGGATGGGTACTTTTTTGGAATGTTTAACGAAGAATCCGGTTTTGAACTCCTAAATTATCTTGAAAAAAACTTTGCGTTGAGTGTCCGTTGCATTAAGGATAAGGTATCAGATAAGGAATAGTCATTTTTGTTGCTATAAAAATTTTTTAGCAATAAACCTGTTGCGTTTTTTTTGAATTAGTGCTATATTTGTTGTAACAGCGTAGGGACCTCGGGTCGAGCGCTGCGAAAATCCATTGTCACCTCCGGCAGTGGATTTTTCTTTTGGGGCAAGGCTCTTGCCAAACACGACCGCACGAGCTGCAAATAAGTCGGTTCTTCCCGCTGGCTCGTGCTCTCGCCACCACGACTCATTAAGATGAGTCGCTTGTGGCTCACGATAAGACCGGACTGGCTAGGCTCTACGAGTTTATTACTCTGGAGCCAGTCCTCTCGCCACCACGACTCATTAAGATGAGTCGCTTGTGGCTCACGGTACTCTTGCCAAGAGGTTTGTATTTTGTTACATTATGGGCATGATGAAGAAGAATCTACGACTTATTAACCTACTAGGACGTTGCGCTGGAGCGCAAGCCGGTTTTTAAGCATAGGTTCAAGACGATTTTAGAGTTTTAACCCAAGGATTTAAACCAACTTAAACCGTTTTGCCCGCTCCAATAAGGACGCGGGCTTTCGTTTTTGAGTCAAATTTCTATTTTTTAGACGAAAAATGAGCTTGCCGCCTTGTTGGACTGGCAAGGAGATAAAAGATGAACGAGAATAAGAACACGATTGAAAGACAACCCTTCTTTTACGACGTCACGCTGCGTGACGGTAACCAGGCTCTTCCGAAGCCCTGGAACAATGCCCAGAAAAAGGACGTGTACCTGCAACTCTTGAAACTCGGCGTGCAGGGCGCCGAAGTCGGTTTCCCGGCTTCAAGCGAGATGGATTTTGAATCGTGTAAGGAACTTGCCCAGCTGACCGCCAAGATGGCCGAAGAAGGCGACGAAGTCGCGAAGCGCATCGTGGTCTCTGGCCTCGCCCGCTGCGTGGAAAGCGATATCCAGCGTTGCTGGGAAGCGGTGCAGTACGCTCCGCATCCGCGTATCCATACCTTCCTGGCTACAAGCCCCTTGTCCATGGAACATGTGCTGCACATGACTCCGGAACAGGTGAAGGAAAAGGCCGTTCATTGCGTGAAGTTTGCGAAGTCGCTCGTGGGTGACAAGGGTGACGTGGAATTCAGCGCCGAACACTTTGGCGACTGCCTCGAAAACATGGATTTTGTGATTGACGTGCTGAAGGCCGTGGTCGAAGCCGGTGCGACGACGTTGAACCTGCCGAATACGGTGGAACGCTATCGTCCGTTCCTGTACGTGAACCAGGTGAAGCAGGTTTATGAAGCGATCCCGAAGAACGTGACCATTTCTGTGCATTGTCATAATGACCTCGGCATGGCGACTGCCGCCACGGTCGAAAGCTTCTTTGTGGGTGCGACCCAGCTGGAAGTGGCCCTGAACGGCCTTGGCGAACGTTGCGGTAACACGAACTTCTACGAAGTCGCTGTAGGCCTGCACAATTCCGGCGTGAATACGGGCCTGCACATGGAGCGCATTTACGAAACGGCCATCTTGATTTCCCAGTGGTCCGGCATCAGCATTTACAGCCGCGCACCGCTGATCGGTGCCGAAGCGATTGTGCACCGTAGCGGCATCCACCAGGATGGCGCCAGCAAGACGAAGGACATGAAGAAGGGCGCCTACCGCCCGATCGACTACTCCATCATCGGTCGTCACCAGAACGATTCCCTCAGCTTTACAAGCCAGAGTGGCCGTACCGCCGTGTACGAAATCATCACGAAGTTCGGCTACAAGATGTCGCTCGCCGAAGCAGCTGAACTGCAGCCGATTCTGAAAGCTTGCAGCGAAAAGGAAGGCGAACTCTCTGCCGAACGCGTGCTGGATGTGTTCCGCGAGCATTTCGTAAATGTGAACGGCCGTCTGGTGTTCAACAACATCGAGGTCATTCCCGACGAAAACCGCTTTATCTTCCACTTCAAGAAGGATGGCGAAGCCTTGGTGAAGTCCGTGACGGCCGAAGGCCCGATCGAGGCTGCCCTCATGCTCATGCGCGAAATCGGCATGCCGGTCGAACTCGTCAAATACCGCCAGCTCGTGGTGCCTGAAAAGGACAAGATGTGGGCGGGCCGAGGCCTCAGCCGCATCGTGCTGAAGGCGAACGGCGCTGAAGTTGAAGGCCGCGGTGTAAGCAGCGATACGCTCAAGGCGAACATGCGCGCACTCTTCGGTGGCGTGAACTTGCTGTATAAGAAAGCATAACATATCATTGGGGTAAATAAGGAGGAGAAATGTTTCGACGTTTCGTTGTTGCATCGGTAATGGCTGCTGTTGTGGCCTTTGCCGCAGATTGGTCAGACTTCGCGGTTGAACCTGATGAGGCTTTCCTAGAGGGAAAGCTTTATTACGAGATTTCTTCGGCGAAAGAACTTGCTTGGTTTTCCAAGACGGTTGCTGAGGGTGAAACTCAGGTGAATGCCATCCTGAAGAACGATATTGTTCTCTGGGATTCGGTATCGGGCGATACGAACTATTGGACTCCGATCGGTCTTTCGCAAAATCTCGCTTATGAAGGGACTTTCGACGGTAATGGCAAGACGATTATCGGGGCTCGTTCTGAAAATGCTCTCGAAAAAGTGGATTCCGTGTATAACGGCTTTTTCCGGTTCGTGGGCGCGGGGGCTATTGTCAAGAATTTGACGATTAGGGATTTTGTCATCACGGCAAACCACCTTGGCAGCGATACGCTGATGACTTTGGAAAACTTTACCAAGTATACGCCAAAATTCTATTCTATCGTTGGCGGAATTGCAGGGGTGAACTGGGGCGTTATCGATAGCGTAAACGTAATCGCCTCTGCAGCCTTGGCGAAGGGGAGCACTTCTACGAAGACTTCCATTGAGTCATCAAAGGTCTTGGTGAACGGCTACCTGATGTATTACTTTGTTGGCGGTGTTGCCGGCCTGAACTATGGACTGGTGTCGAATGCACGTGTCGATAGCCTCGCCTTGCCGCCGCACGCTTCGAATGTCGTGATGTACATGGGGGGCGTAGTCGGGGCAAATAAGGCGAATGTTTCCAATTCAATCAACGAATCCGATTTTATAGAAGATGTTCCCTCGATGCTTGGGGGTATTTGTGGCTTGAACGAAGGCACGCTAGAGTATGTCAAGATGACCGGCGATATGGAAACCTACGACGGAATGGTTGGTGGTATTGTCGCCGATAACCGGGGTGCTGTGGCGTGGGCGCAATATACGGGATCCATCGGATATACCTGGGCGGGTCAGGGGGCTTCGCTTGGCGGTATTGCGGCGCTTAACAGTGGTACGATTTCCAAGTGCTTTTACGGAATGGAGGACAGTGAGCGAAAGTTAATCCAGACAAACCTTGGCGACAATGGATTTGGTATTTCCCCCGAGGCCTATGCCGGTGGAATTGTTGCAAGACAGTCGAAAGGGGGATCGATCGATGAATGTGGCGTCAGGGCAACCAGTATTGGTATATCGACAAAATCCGAAAAGTCGGGGAGTATCTATACGGGTGGCCTAGTCGGCATAGATTCGGGTTATGTCGATAACTCGTTCGTGGCGATCAACTATTTGTCGGGAAAAGGAAACAAGAATCCCCTCTACAATATTGTTCTCGTCGATGGCACTCATCACTACAACTACTACGATTCCGTTTTGCTCCAGACCGATGTACCGAGGGATACTTCGGGAATCGACAAGTCCCTGATGAAGTCTCCGAAGTTTACTTGGCTATTGAATACAAAGTTTCGTCAGAAGGGAAATAAAGGCGTTTGGTGCAATGGTGGAGCGTATCCGCTGCTTGCTGTTGACGGACGGCGTCCTTCGTACAGTGTTGCGCGCTATGTGAACGGGATGCCTTTCGATACGGTCTATACGGACTGCGATGGTCATGCGGTTTGGGGCGATAGCATTCCAGACCCCTCTAGCGGAAAGGCCCTGAAAAATTGGCAGTTCAAGAACGGCGATAAAATGGTTGATGTGGCGGCCGACAATGTATTTACGAGGGATACGAGCGTCTATGCGTTGCTTGAAAATATAGAGGGCCTGTTCTTTACCGTGACCTTCAAGGATTACAACGATACGATTTTGCAGGTGTTCAATGATGTGGGGTACGGAAGGACTCCAGCCTATTCGGGGACGCCTCTGTTCAGGGATTCGGCTGAAACCAAGTATGCCTACAAGTTTATCGGTTGGACTCCCGAAATTTCGCCGGTCTATGGAAATCAGACCTATAAGGCCGTTTATGATTCGACGGTTCGGTATCGTACGGTATGCTTCAATTTGAATGAATCCTATTTCAAGTGTACCCAGGCTTATTATGGGCAGGTGGGAGTTGAGTGCCCTGAAAATCCGACTCAGGAATCCGATGAATTATACGATTACACCTTTGAATCGTGGAGTCTGGATTGCAAAACGCTTGTGGTAAAATCGGATACGTCGGTTTTTGCAAAATACACTGCGCACAGGAAAGGCTCTTCGAGTTCTTCGGAAAACGATGTGGAGTCGTCTTCGTCAACCGTCGGTATTCGTGTGGTGGCAAATTCGGTGCCTTTGCGTTATTCTGTAACTGCAAATCAGCTTCATTTGGAAGGACTGGAACTGAACAAGGCTGTAGCTCTGTTTGATGTCCAGGGGAACCTGGTAAAGCGTGAAGTGGTCTCGACTGAACGGATGTCGATTCCGCTTTCCCGTGGCGGAATGTATATTTTACGCTATAACGGAAAGAGTCTAAAAATATTTGTTCCGTAAACGTGCTTTGAAAAAACGGAGGCTCCTATGCTCGAACAACTGAAACGCCCTTTCAAGAAACGCTACGACAAGGCCTGCGCTTATGCGGGGCGTTTTGCAGGTCCTGTCAAGGAATCTGCTTGCAAGTTGTTCGCTCTTTTCCCGAAAATCGATGCCTTCGCCGGCTCCGAGGATTTGGCCGAAAACTCTGCGGAAGGGGCTACAGCAAAGTCTGGCCTGATTGCCAAACTCAAGGATTTCAAGAACTCGCTCAAGGGTCTTTCCGACTTGCAGAAACTGATCCTTTTGACGATTGCGGTGGTGCTCCCTGCGGGAATTATTATCGCGGTGGCGCTTGCGGGATTCCTGCGTAGAAAGAAGTGATTTTTTAAGCTATGCTTTCTTCGCGACTCCCTAAAGATTTGTCTCCGTCACCGTTCTTTGCCGAACTGGAAAATGCAAAAGCTGAAGCCCGAAAGGATGCTTTGGCTGGGGAACTCTCGTTTATTGACATGACGGTAAGTTCGCCTGTAAAGGCGGGACTCCCGATAGACCTGGATGCGGCTGTCGATGACGGCCGCGGTTCTTTTGGCTGCTGGAATCCGGATGCGGCGGGCTGGAAGTCTGCTCGCGAAGCGGTGGTGGAGTATTACCGTGAACGCGGCGGAAACTTTACTGCAGGGCAAATTATTCTGACCGCAAGTACGAGCGAAGCGTATTCTGTTCTGTTCAAGACATTCTGCGATCCGGGAGACGTGATTCTGACGCCAATGCCGGGGTATCCGCTCTTGGATACGCTTGCGCAATTGGAGCATTTGGAATGTGCGCCGTATTTTCTGCAACTTAGACGAGAGAACGCTCGCAAGCTTACCGATCTTAAAAGGGGCGCTGAGCGACGCTCTGCGCCAGCCGAAGCGAATGCTTTCCGCTTTGTCCTAGATTCCGACAGTCTGTTGGCTGCTCCGGAAAAAGCGAAAGTCCTGCTGCTGGTCTCGCCACATAATCCGACGGGCCATTGCGTTTCCCGCGAAGAATGGAATTTGGCGGTACGCTTTTGCGAAGAAAACGACATGATTCTCGTGGTCGACGAAGTCTTCGGCGATTACGGCTTTTCGAATAAAGTTTCGCGGACATGGAAGTACGTATTAGACGAGAGAACGCTCGCAGGCTCGCTACAGACGAGAGGTGAAAGAAATATGTGGGATGCAGGCGGTAACGATTTCGTCAACCTTCCCGAGAATGGTCCCAAGTGCCCGATATTCTGGCTGAACGGCCTGAGCAAGGCTGTGGGCTCGCCGCAACTTAAGCTTGGATGGATGGCTTTCTATGCGCCACGCGAAAAATTTGAAGAAATACGTGCTGCACTTGAATTCGTGGAAGACGCTTACTTGAGCGTATCCGCTCCGGCGCAGGCTCTCGGTATGTCGCTGTTGCCCAAGGCTTCTGCTTACGAGGCTCAAGTCATGGAACGCCTGCTTGCAAATTGGCAGACGCTCCGAGAAGCGTTCCCTTCAAAGTACTGCCCCGAAGTTCTGGGCGGCTGGTACGCGGTGGTACGCCTCGGTGAAGATGACGAAGAAATCACGCTTCGCTTGCTCAAGGAAAAACATGTGCTGGTTCAGCCCGGCTTCTTCTTTGATTTTGACGAAGACGGCTGGGTGGTGATTAGCTTGTTGCAGGAACCTGCGCTATTTAAAGAAGCGGTCCGCCGCATGGCCGACCGCTAAAGTTCGATTTGAATTTTTTAGATATAATTACATCTCAGGCACATCAATGTCGTAGCTGGCTTTGTGGCCGGCTTCGTCGACGAGCTTGATGTTGATGCTGCCGCCTGCTTCGGGGATTTTTTCACCTTCGAGAACAATTTCACGTGGCTCGGAGTCGTATTCCGCGGCAATCCATTTGTTCCCGACCTTGACCGAGAGTGCGTTTCCGTCGGGAATGCCGTCGTACTTGAATATCAGCGGAATTCTCAAGGCGGGCTGACGGATTCCGTTGATAAACATGTCTCCCCAGTAGGGGAATCCGAGGATCGGTGCTTCTTCGTTATTGATGTTTGTAATGTCGCGCAGTTCGTTCGTCGTGGCGCAACGGTTCTTGCCCTTGGTCTGTTTGCTAAAGATAAACCAGTTGCGGCTAGTTTCGCCAAGCCAGTAAAGCGGATAGTTGTTTTCGCTGTTTTCGATACAGACGGTCCAATCCTTTAGCTGCATTCCCTTGGGGTGGAATTCGAAGTAGTCGAGGCTGTCGGTACGTGTACGGGTGACGGCTAGAATCTTTTTCGTCGTGTCGCGTCCGGTAGGAATGCCCGTGATTTTCTGCGTGATGCCGACGTTACCTATTTTGGTGGTCCAGTTCACGCTTCTTTGGTACTGGTTAAATGCGTAAATCGAGATGGTTTCATCGACAGCCTTGCCATCGCCTGTGGAGCCCGCGTCTGCAGTATAGCGGATGCTTGTCATTTCAGGGTAGATTTCAAGGATGCGCCCAAGGGTAATCGGTCTTGGCTTGAAGGATTTGCACATATCTTCTTCGATAACCTTGTCGCCAGTCATTGCCGTAAATTTCATTCCGTTCTTGCAACGGAACAGGTCAAGCATCGGACGGCTGAGGAAAGTGAATAGGGGAGACGTCTGTACCTTGGTAAGGGTAATGCTTTGGTCACTCTTGCAACGGGCGTGGAACGTGAATTTCTTGCTCGTGACATTTCCGTTGAAGTCTTCCACTTCGAGGGTGTAGGTGGAAAGCGGAGCGAGTTTTGCGTTTATCACGTGCCAGTCGCCTGCGGTGTCCGCTTCTTCGGCCCACAGCAGCTGGTCGCGAATCTGTGCCATCTTGCTATATCGCAGCGTGTCGAGCCATTCGTCGAAAATCTTTTCGTCGTAGCGCCATACGGTAATGCGGCGTACCGACATCGGATTTTCCTTGGGCTCGCGGCTGTAGTCTGCAACCTTGATAGCCATGTTCAGGTTGAATTCGTTTTTTACCGGAGTTTCGACGCAACCCTTGTCGATTGCTTCGGGACTTGTAATGGCGAGGTGGTTGCCCTGCCAGACGGCGGCGCCGAAAATCTGCGGAGCCATCGTATCGGCGATGACAACTCCTGCGAGTACGGGGTTGATGACTCGGTCGTTGTCGAGGCGAACTTCCAGGTGAAGGTGTGGGTTGCCGATACCGGTGCTCCCTGCAAAGGTAAGTGTGTCGCCTTTCTTGTAGCTTGTTCCCGGCTTGATGATGACGTCGTTTTTCTTGCTCGCGTATTGCTTCTTGCTGATCAGGTCGTCCAGTTTTCCGAAACTGCTCTGGTGTGCAAAAGCCCATGTCTTGCCACTCTTGCCCTTAAAGAGCATGAGCTTTCCGTAGAAGAACGGCGATACCCGAAGTTCTACGACCTTGCCGTCTTCGGGGGCGTAAATCGGCCATCCTTCTTCCATTTGGGTAGAATAGTCGAAACCGGCGTGGTAGCGGGTGCCACGGTTTTCTCCGAAACTGGAGGTCAGGTAAGCGTCGCGCTCGAACGGACGGTAGGTCGGGGCGTCCGGCTTAAGGACGGTCTTCTGTTCCATGCCGTCGGCGTTGTCTATTCCGGCCTCGCTACCCTGTGTAGCGGCCCCGTAATTGGTGGTAGAAACCTTTTCGCCAGACTTTGCCTTGATGCAGTCTTCGTAGGCGAAGGCGTCCATCGTTTCTTCGTTGCATTCCTCCGCGTAGGCGGGGAACATTAGGGCAAGGCATCCGGCGATGCCAAGGATTGTTTTTTTATGTGTAAGTTTGGTGAATTTATTCCAAATTGTCATCATGAAATAAAAAATACAAAAATGTTACAAGTTTGTCTGCGATTCTTCGGGAACAGGCCTATTGCATGTTGAACATGGGAATAATTTTGTCGTTTCCGTTGACCTGCGGGAGTTTTCCGTCCCATTTTTCAATCCACTTGAGCATCAGGTATTCCTTGCCGTTCTGTTTCTTAAGGGCCTCCATTTGGAGGGCTATGACGGCAGAGTCGGCTTTAGCCTTTGCAACACGCTGTTCGTTCTGGTAGTCCATCTTGATCTTAATGTTCTTTTCTTTCAGGGCTTCCTGCTCCTGGACCTGTTTCGCTTCGATAGCTTCGTTAAAGGCTCGGCTGAACTGGAATTCCGTGATGGTAAATCCGTCGATGATAATGTGGGCGTTTGCCGAGTCGAGTTTCGACTTGAGCGCCGATTCCATGCGACTGCGGATTTCTTCGCGTTTCTGGAGCATTTCTTCGGGGACGTACTGCGGAGTGATTCCGGTAATCGTTTCCTTGATCTTGGGCTGGAGTACCGTCGAAACGTAGTGGGTCCCGTATTTTGAATAAATTCGGCCCACATTTTCCGGATCCACGTGGTAGTTCACGTTTGTGCCGACGTAAACCGTCTGCAGGTCCTTCGAGCCGGATTCGATCTTGACGGTTTCGAGTTGCGTGCATACGGGGATGCGGATGACTTCCTTGGTGATAATGTTGTAGAAGTTTAGACCGGGCTCAAAGGTCTCGTTATATTTTCCGAACTGGAGAACGACGCCGCGTTCAGTTTCGTCGATCTGGGCGCATCCAAAGAGGGTGAATGCTGCTGTGATGGCAATAAGTAGAGATTTTTTCATGGAGTGCTTCCTTTTTTGTTTCGTATGAAATTTACCTATTTGGTGTGTGGGACATAAGGTGAAATGCAAAAAAAGAGCCGTTTGCTTATTGCAAACGGCTCTTTTTCAGTGGAGCTAAGGAGAGTCGAACTCCTGACCTCCTGCATGCCATGCAGGCGCTCTACCAACTGAGCTATAACCCCGAAAGGACACGCCAAATATAGAAGAAATATTTTTGCTTGTCAAGGGGGAAGGATGAAAAAAAATGAAATTTTTTTTTGAGTTCTACGATTCCATTAAAAAAGCCCGCTTGGGGCGGGCAAATTTCAAGAGACAAGTGTCTTATGCTGTTATGCTTTTTCGATCGTCACGGATTCGATGATCACGTCTTCGAACGGTGCGTCGCGGCGGTCGGTCTTGACTCCTGCAATTTCGTCGAGGACTTCGAAACCTTCATAGAGCTGGCCGAATACGGAGTAGCCGTCGGCGGGGCCGGGGCCAACCTGGTCGTGATCCAAGAAATGCACGTTGTCGCCGTGAACAATGAAGAACTGGCTACCGATGGAGTTCGGCATGGCAGTCTTTGCCCAGCTCAGAGCGCCACGCATGTGGGTGAGACGCGGGTCGTACTTGTCGCCAATCGTGGTGCCGGGGCCCTTGGCGGAGTGTCCGCCGGTACCGTTGCGGTTCGTGAAGTCGCCACCCTGGATCATGAAATCCTTGATAATGCGATGGAACGGGGCTCCGTCATACTTGCCCTGCTTGGCGAGTTCAATAAAGTTCGTGGCACATTCGCCGACGAGTTCTTCAAAAAGGCGCAACTTCATGGTGCCGTGGTTGGTCTTCATGATGGCGATGGTTTCGCCTGCTTCCGGTTTACCCAGCTGATTGAACATAGAATCTCCTATAGGTGTGAGGAATGAGCTCGCTACGCTTTGAGCTGCGAGTTTGAAAGGAATAGTCTCTAGCAAAAAGCGTAATATGTTGTTTTCCTTATATATATAAAAAATAGGGGTGTTTTACAACTTTTCCAAAAAAAAAGTCAAGAAAAAAACTAATTTCTAGCAGAAAAACTCAAAACGAACGGCGCGAGTGACCTCGAACCTCAGAGGGCGCTTTGCGACCGACCTGATACCTATATGAAAGACAACTGCAAAAAGATCAGAGAATTGCTGTCTGCGCAGGCGATGGAATTCGCCCTCGACGAAATGGCGGCAAAGCTTGCCAAGATGCATCCGACTGCCGACGACATGGTGGTGCTCGGCATGGCAAGCCGCGGAATCCCTCTCGCGAAAAAGCTTTGCGAGCGCTTAAGCCAAAAGTTTAACAAGACTGTCCCGATGGGGAGCCTCGATGCGACCTTCTACCGCGACGATTTCCACTATCGCACCCACATGGGTTCCAGTGAAATGCGCATTACCGAAATGCCAGCCTCTGTAGAAGGCAAGACGGTGATTCTCGTGGACGACGTGCTTTATACGGGCCGCTCGGTGCGTGCCGCCATGCAGGCGATCCTCGACCTCGGACGTCCCTCTGCCATCCGCCTTTGTGTGCTGGTGGACCGTGGACATCGCGAACTCCCGATTGCCCCCGATTGCGTGGGACTTACGGTTGAAACCGCACAGGATCAGGAAGTCCGTGTACAGATCGAACCGATCGACAAAGAAAATTCCGTTTACCTTGTAGAAGTGGAGGCTTAAGTTGAGCGCGCTTCAGATTAAACACTTGTTTGGACTCCAGGGCGTGTCCAAGCAGGATATCCGTACTATCCTCGATAACGCCAAGCAGTTCCGTGAAATTTTGGAACGTCCCATCAAGAAGGTTCCGTCGCTTCGCGGCCTTACGGTGGTGAACCTTTTCTTCGAGAACAGCACCCGTACGCGTACGAGCTTCGAACTCGCCGAAAAGCGACTCTCTGCCGACACGGTGAACTTCACGAGTTCCAATTCCAGCGTCAAGAAGGGCGAAACCCTCGTCGATACGCTCCGGAACATCGAGTCTATGAAAATCGATATCGTGGTTGTCCGCCATAAGGGGACGGGTGTCCCGAAGTTCCTTGCCGAACACAGCAACGCGATTATCGTGAACGCGGGCGACGGTGCGCATGAGCACCCCACGCAGGCGCTCCTCGACATGCTCACGATTGAAGAAAAGCTCGGAACGCTCGAAGGCAAGAACGTCACGATCATTGGCGATATCCGCCACAGCCGCGTGGCTCGCAGTAACCTCTGGGGCATGTCCACGATGGGCGCCCATGTGACACTCTGCGGACCTAGCACCCTGGTGCCGCGCAACACCGACCTCATGAACCACGTGACGTGGGAACCGGATGTGAAAAAGGCTGTCGCAAATGCCGACGCCATCATCGCGCTCCGCTTGCAGAAAGAACGCATGGACGACGCGCTTCTCCCGAGCATGCGTGAATACCGCAACACGTTCGGCATCACGGAAGAACTCTTGGAATGCGCCAAGGACAAGGTCATCATTATGCATCCGGGGCCGATCAACCGCGGCGTGGAACTCGATTCCGACATCGCCGATGGCGAACACTCTGTAATTCTTGATCAGGTGACCAACGGCGTTGCAGTCCGTATGGCCGTTCTCTTCCTTTTGGCTGGAGGCCGCAATGAAAACTCGTAAGCCTAGTTATGAACATTTTGCAAATGTTGTCTTGAAAAATGCGAAGTTCTGGAACGGCAAGTCCTTTGAACTGCGAGATGAAGTCCGCCTGACGGGTTCCACAAGCAACGAAGACACTCTTGAATATGACTGCAATGGTGCGCTTGTAATGCCTGCGCTCTTTGCTCTTGGCGTTGATTTTATGGAACCGCTACGCGACGATGTCTATACCTATGTCGACGGTGTAGATGCGATGCGTAGAGGTGGCTTTTATGGAGCTCTCTACGAAAGTGCAGCGAACCCGATTGACGATGTCGATAAGTTGACCGCAGCAGATAATCGTAGACCCTGCGATTTAAATGAGGGTCATGGAGGGTCTCTTTATAACATCCGCTTCCTCGGCGCCTACAGCAAGGGCTTTGGTACAGACAGCCTTGCCGAGATGATGGAACTTGCTCCGGGAGTTGCTGGTTTTGGTGATGGAAATGCCGCCATTCCTCATTCCCGTTTCCTGCGCCTTGCCATGGAATACGGCAAGATGACGGACAAGCGCTTCTTCTTCCAGCCGATGGACAAGACGCTTCGCCACAGCGGATGCGTTCACGAAGGCGCCTATTCCGACATGCTTGGCATGAAGGGCATCCCTCGCATCGCCGAGACGATTGCGGCATACACGGTGCTCGAAACGGCTCGCTTCTTGCAGGTGCCGGTCCACTTCAAGCAGGTGACTTGCGGCGAAACTCTGGACTTGATTCGTAACGCCCGCAAGCAGGGAATGGATGTGACCTGCGATGTCGGTCTTTACCATTTGCTACTCGACGATTCCTGCCTTGAATCGCTCGACTCTGCTTACCATATCTTGCCGCCGATTCGCTCCGCTGCAGACCGCGAGGCGTTGTGGAAGGGAATTGAAGACGGTACGGTGAACGCCATCAGCATGAACCATACGCCGGTGCTCCGTCAGGATAAGGTGGTGAACTTCGAAGATTCCGTACCGGGTGCACTCTCTCTTGAAATTGCGCTGCCAGCCATCTGGCAGAAGCTGAGCGAACGCGTGGGCGATGCTCGTGCTATCGAACTTCTCTCGACGGCTCCTGCTCGTTTGGCGAACGCGGTCCGTGGCGAAAACCATGCCGCCGCTGTGGTCGTGCTTGCTGCAGATAAACCGCACGTGGTCGTCGAAAGCGACTTCGCGGGCCATGTCTGCAATTCTCCGTTCCTTGGCAAGGAACTCCCGTCATCGATTCTTGCAACCTACATCAACGGAGTCTGGACAGAGCTGTCCTAACCACTGTCTACTTTCTACTGTCTACCAAATAATGATTAATCCGCTGCACATTATCTGGATTGCGTTTATCGTCTGCATGTGTCTCGCGCTGCTGGTGCTGATTGAAATACGTCGCATCGAGTACCGTCGCGAGAACGAAGAAATGTTTGGCACCAAGGCGTTTGACGATAAGGTGGCTGCGGTTGGTTTTACGGACAAAGAAAAACGGACTCTGGATAAGATTATTCGTGCGTCCTCATTTGAAAACAAGGATGCGATCCTGAATTCGTCGGGCTTGTTTGAACAGGCCGTGGCGGCGTTCTATGATTTCCGCAAGGGAGTTTTTTCCGTGCGCGATGAAACTCTGGAAGCCGTCGCCCGCCTTCGTAACAAGCTGGACTTTACAGCCTCGAACCCGCTGTCCGAGGTCTTCTCGACGCGCCAGTTCAATGAGGGCGACCGCATCGACATCATTCTCGAAAACGGAACGGTCGTAAAACGCTCCGAAATCGTTCGCCGCAACGAAAAGGAATGGGCAATTTCCTACGACGGTAACGACGGGAGCCTCGCTGCGTTTGCAAACCGCGAAATTACGGTACGCTGGACCCGTCCAGACGATGCTATCTATTCTACCAATCTGGTCGTGCGCTATGTGGAACCCGGTATCCTGGTGTTGCCGCATTCGTCTTTACTTGACAAGCGTCAGTTGCGTCGCTGGGTTCGTGAACAGGTGGCGTTTCCTGTAACGGCCATCTTTGATGACGGTTCTACCACTGGCGGTATGCTTTTGGATTTGTCTGCAGGCGGTATTATGATCGGATTCCCTCGGGAATGTTACCCGGGGCAGCATCTGCGCATCCAGTTTGAACTCCCCAGTTTTGGCGAAGAAAACGTCGAAATCGAGATTTTGCGTAATCTGGGGCACAAAAATAAGGACTATCCGAACTACTTCTGCCTCACGGCATCGTTCCACGGAGCCTTCGGTTGGACCCAGGAAAGGGTGCTGCAGTATCTATTTGAGGCGAATAAGGCAAAAAAACAGGCCCAAAAAAGGGTAAAAGAGGCCTAACTTCTTCATTTTCAACGACTTAGATGAAAATTTCGCTTGACATTCGGCTTTTATAAAGGTAGAATTAGTAAGGTATTGTTTTACAATCGGAGTTAACTTTGGCTTTAGGATTGATTTCTAAAATCCGTGGAATGCGCGAAACCGTAGGCATTGATGTTGGTCATTTCAGCATCAAGTATGTCAAGGTGCTGCATGGCGCAACCGGAAATAAGATTGTAGTAGATGCAGATCTAGAGCGTGTCCCCGATGGAGCTATAGTCAACGGCGAAATTCAAGTTCGCGAAGGCGATGCCCCCACCGACGACAAGGGCCAGCGTGAAAAGGATGGCGCTGAACTGCTTTCGGATGCGCTGAACAAGCTCTTGATACGTCACCCGATTGACGATTCCTGCGACGTAGTGGCTTCCGTGAACTGCGGCGCCGGTGCCGGTGGTGTTCTGGTCGATAAGATTGCGGTGAAGGTTCCTAAGAATGGCAATGAGGCGGCTATTATTCTTCAGACTGCCCAATCCCGTCCGCCCTTCGATGACCAGGACAACGTTCTGGACTATGAAGTGTCCTCCCGCGAAAATGACGAACTCAAGGTGAATGTGGTGGCAGCCAAGAGCGCCCTGCTTGATTCCTGGGCACAATTCTTTAGTCGTCGCGGGGTCAAACTGGCAGCGCTGGATGTCGATATTTTTGGCTTGCTGAACGCATACGTCGCAACGGTCGAAGATAGTGAGAAAGACGCGACGGTCGCAGTCTTCAACATTGGCGAAAAGAAAATGAGTGTCGCCTTTGTCCAGGACGGAACCTTCCATTCGATGCGTGCCATGGCCGGCGGTTCTTTGGATATGGTGATTAGCAAGACCTGCATGAACCTGGGCATTGACTCTGATAAGTGTCATGAAATTTTGAGCAACGGCGATCTGTCGGTGGTGGATGGATTTTCGGAAGCCGAAGTCGAGGCCGCGCTTAGACTGGCATACGAGGACCTGATGGCGCAGATCGATATCGGTATCCGTTATTTCTCTTCGTCCGAAGATTCCAAGCCGTTGAATAAGATCTTGCTTGGTGGTGGTGGTGCCGCTGCCCCGGGACTGAAGGAATTTATTGCCGAACGTTCCGGTTACGAAACCGACACCATTAACCCGTTTAGGCTGGTTCCCTGTGACTCCAAGGTGTTTGGTGAAAGTGGAATCTCTGTGGCGTTGTCAAACATCTATGCTCCCGCACTGGGTCTCGCAATGAGGAAGTTCTAATGGCGTCTAAGAAAAAAGAACCTGTTAAAAACTCCTTGGCGATATCCATTAACCTGCTTCCGCCGGAGTACCGTAGAAAGCAGAAGGATTTCACCTGGGTTACAGACCGTCGCATCATTTGGCCTACAGTGGCGCTTATTGTCGCTATTGTTGCGGTCGCTATGTTGCAGACCTACACGAGTGAAATCATTGCTGATTTGGGAAATGAACTTTCCCGAGTGCAGGAAGAGGTGGACCGTGAACGTCCGCTTCTGGGTAAGATTAGCGACCTGGAACAGAAACAGGCGGTCATCAATACCAAGATTAATGCTCTTAAGTCCATCCAGACAAGTAAGAAACGCTGGGTTATTTTGTTCGAAAATATATCCTCGGTGCTTCCTCCCAACATGTGGTTGCAAAGCGTAAACCAGTTGGGCGAATACGATCTGGAAATGAGGGGCGTTACCTTTGACTTCTCGGAAGTTGCAGAATACATGGTCAAACTCGAAAAGCAGGTGAGTGTTGAAAATGTATCTCTGGTCACGATAGCCACCACGAAGGTGGACGGCGAAGAAGCCTATAATTTCACCATCAAGGTGGTCTTGAAACAGGACCTTGACCTTGGGGAGGGTGATCATGGGTAAGATAGACCTTAAAGACAAAAGAAACGTATACGCTATTGTCATAAGCCTCCTGATTATGGCGGCTGCGCATTTGGTGTACAATTACATTTGGGACCCGTTTGTTTTTCAGCGTGAAGCCTTGGAAAGGGATCTCCATTCGGCTCAGGCGGAACTCGACAAGATTAATGCGAAAAAGCATCGCGTAGCCGAACTCGAAATGCAATTGGTGCAGGCTGAAAAGGATTTCGAAAAGCTGAAGGAAATGTTCCCCGAAGAAGAAAAGGTTCCGCTTCGTTTGCAGGACCTCTATTCCGTGCTTCGTAGCTCGGGCGTTCAAATTCAGAAGTTCAATCCCGAAGGACAGGCAGAAAAGGAACATTACAAGGAAAACCGTTATTCCATTGCGGTTAATTCCGGTTACCACATGCTTGGCTACCTGTTTGCCGAAATCGCGAACTTCAATTATCCGACCTCCATATCGAACCTGAGGCTTAGCCGTTATTCGGGCATCGCTGCTGAAATCCAGAAGGCGGAAACCCATGGCTGGACCCCGATTACGATGTCGGTGACTTTCAACTTGACCACTTATACATCCAAGAAGGTGGGCAAATGATGAAATGTAAGTTCCTCTTTTTGATGATGTCTTTGGCTGCTGTATCCTTTGCGGCCCAAATTAAGGATGTTCGCCTGGCTTGCGATGCGAAGGGATGCCAATCGGTATTCGTCTTTGCTTCAGAAAAGAACCTGCCGACATTCTTCCAAAAGTACGATGCTGCTTCCGGAAAGTTGACCATTGGTTTCTCCGATACGCAATTTGCTCTTGGTGAGGGCGAATTTGCTGTCGATCTGGAGTCCAAGTTTGTCAAGTCCATCCGCGTGTTCAAGGACGCCTACAAGGGAACTCCGTTCCTGAAATTCGAAATGGCGGTGGGAGCCTCTATCACGACGGACAAGAATGAAATTGCCTTGGACAAGTCCAACTTCTTGATCAAGTACAAGAACAAGGGTGGCAAGTCCTGGACGCTTTCCAAGTTGTTTGCCGATCGCAAGAAGGCTGCCGAAAAGCAGGCCGAACTTGACAAGAAAGCGGCAGAAAAGGCTGCTCTCGAAGAAAAGAAACGCCTAGCCGAAGAGAAAAAGGCCGCCGAAAAGAAGGCTCTTGAAGAAAAGAAAGCGGCAGAAAAGGCCGCTCTCGAAGAAAAGAAACGCCTAGCCGAAGAGAAAAAGGCCGCCGAAAAGAAGGCTCTCGAAGAAAAGAAAGCGGCCGAAAAGGCCGCTGCCGAAGAAAAGAAACGCCTGGCCGAAGAGAAAAAGGCAGCCGAAAAGAAAGCCCTTGAGGAAAAGAAGGCTGCCGCCAAGGCCGCTGCCGAAGAAAAGAAGCGCTTAGCTGAAGAGAAAAAGGCCGCAGAAAAGGCTGCTCTCGAAGAAAAGAAACGTTTGGCCGAAGAGAAAAAAGCGGCTGAAAAGCGTGCTCTTGAAGAAAAGAAGGCGGCTGAAAAAGCGGCTCTTGAAGAAAAGAAGCGCTTAGCCGAAGAAAAGAAGGCTGCAGAAAAGGCTGCCCGCGAACAGGAAAAGCTGTTGGCGGAACAGCAAAAGCAGCTGGACAAGGCCATTAACGAAGGTGGCAAGATTTCGGCGCTTCTCCCGAATCTGAACGAAATGACCGTTCTTATCGGTTCCGGTATGGAACAGTTCCGCCTGGTAGCCGATAGCCCGATCGAAATTCAGAATGTGTCTGGCCCGGATAAGAATTCGACCATCACGGTGGGCCTTGCCGGTCCGCAGAAGTCTCCGGTCTTTAGGATTGGGGCGGGTACCTTGGTGAAGTCTGTTACCTGGGGTGCAAATGGCCTCAAGATTCAGCTGAAGAATACGGTGAAGCCCGTGATGCTGGTGCAGGACGGTGTGCTTGTCTTGCAGGTTGCCGAAAATTCCGTCAACAAGGATGGCTTTATTTTCTGGTCTGCAAGGCCGAACGGTATCTTTATCCGTGACTGGATGAGAGCAGTCGAAGAAAAGCCCGACTTTGATGTATTCGTGAAAAAGCTGGACAAGGATAGCAAGAAAATTATCTCGGGTTCGCAGACGTTCCATCTGCGTCCTGTCATTCGCGAACTGATTGTGGTTGCCGATGAAATCGAATTCTATGCGGCTCCGAATGAAAATTCCCAGGTATTGCAGCGCCTTGTGTTTGGCGAACGTCTTGTGAGCCTTGATCTTACGGGGCTTTATCGCAAGGTGCAGTTCGGTAACCGTGTGGGTTACGTGAACCGTCGTTCCGTAAGTTTCTTCGATGAACTTTCTTCTGTGCAGGCCGAACGCCTGAAGCAGATTGACCAGGAACGCGGAACGGATCTCACTCCGAGTGCAGCTCCGGTTGGAAGCCAGCTTGAAGGTCTTTATGAAGACCGCGTGACTTACAGTTCCTTTGGCCGTCGCGATCCGTTCGTAGACATTAAGGGACTTGTCGAAGAAGGTATCAACATCGATCAGGTGGAACTGGTCGGTATCATTTGGGAATCCGACATCCCGATGGCCATTCTGGTCGAATCCAAGAATCCTGCCATTTCCTACACGCTTAAGGAAGGTGACAAGATTCTTAACGGCAAAGTTCTTAAAATTACTCAAACTGACGTCCTCTTCCTGATCCAGGAATTCGGGGTGAGCCGTCGCTACTCCATGAGTCTTCCCGATAAATTTGGGGGTACAAAGTGAAAACTATGACAAAAATACTGACTGTTCTCCTTCTGGCGATTGGCCTTGCCACCGCCGCCCCTGCCGAAGGTTCGGTGAAGGGCCCCAATACGAAACTGTATGACTTCAGTTTCGTCGATATGAATTTCGAGGCTGTGTTCAACTCGGTGTCCAAGGTGGCGCAAGTCGACATTATTCTTGCTCCCGAAGTCAAGGGAAAGACGAGCCTGAATATCACGAAGAAAACGTGGCAAGAAGCCCTGGATATCGTTTGCAGTATGAACGATTTGACCTGGGTGGTCGAAGACAAGTACATCTTGATCCAGAGGACCAGTACCTATCAGGCCAAGCAGAAGAAGATTGCCGATGAGGAAGCCCAGGCCGAACAGAATGCGCCCCTTGTGCGTAAGAACTTCCAGGTTCACCATGCGAAGGCCGAGGAACTCGTGAAGGTTCTCGAAAGCATGAAGTCTAACCGCGGTCGTATTACTACGGTCGAACGTACCAACTCGATTATTGTTTACGATACCGATGGAAAAATCGAGCAGATGGAAAAGGCTTTGAACGAACTGGACGTCGAAACCTTGCAGATTATGATTACCGCAAAGCTTGTCGTTGTGAACAGCGACAAGTCCCGTGCCCTCGGTGTGGACTGGACCGCTGCCATGGGTCGCGGAGGCAACCTGACTCCGGGACAGACGACTGTTCCTACGGGTTCTTCTTATGGTGCTACCCGTACATCGGCTGTTATTCAGTCGGTTCCGGGAGCTGCATCGATGGATGGAAATACCGTTATTACGGCAAGCCTTCTGGACAACAACCTCCAGATCGCTATTGCTAACATTATGGGTGATGCTTCTACCGAAGTGCTTGCGTCTCCGCAGGTTTCCACGCTTGACAATACCGAAGCCCAGGTGTTCATGGGTGACAAGGTGTCTATCCGCGTGATTGACGATAACGGCGAATCTTCGACGCAGCTTGTTGAAACGGGTATCAAGCTTACGGTGACTCCGCACGTGTCGGGCGACAACCGCATCTTGCTCGATCTGTATCCTCAGAACAACTCCTATAGCTACGATGACCACGGCCAGATTATTATCAGTACCCAGGAAGCCAAGACCAAGGTCGTTGTGGCTGACGGTGAAACGGTCGTGATTGGTGGCCTTACCCGTAACGAAAATACCGAAAGTGAAACGGGTGTTCCGTTCCTCAAGGATATTCCGCTCTTGGGTAATCTGTTTAAGTACACCCGTAAGCAGGTGGGCAAGCGTGACCTGATTATCTTCGTGACACCGCGTATTATCCGCAACTATGTGGGTGACGTTGAGCTTTCTGAACCGTCGCTTGCTCCGAATGCGAAGGATGCTGAACCGCCTGCAACGGGTAAGTTGCCCTCTTCGAAGGCTCCGGAAGCAGAGGAAAAGCCTGCTGCAGAAGCACCGGCTGAAAGCCAGGGCGCTCCGGCAGCTCCGGCACCCGCTGAAGAAGTGGAAGACTGGAACTAGTTTAAATCCTACTTAAAAAGAAATTTCCCCGAAGCGATAAATGCTTCGGGGATTTTTTATAGAACAAAAAAATAAGAATGAAAAATTATCTCACGACGAGTGCTGCGAGGGCGAGTTCTTGGCTGGTAACGGTCCAGCTGCTGCTCTTGAATTCGTAGTTGAGGTCGGCAAGGCGACGAATGACGCGGCAGAGGAGCGGCTTTCCCCAGCGACGGCAACACTCGGCGGCGTTGCCTTGCTTGCAGAACATGAAGTAGTTCTTTCCAAGCGTCTGGGCTGCATCTTCGGGGCTCATCTTTTTTGCGGTGAGCGACATGAAGTTGAGAAGGTCTACGGCGTGGCTGTAAAGGGCGTTTACGATTCGAATGGCGTCATTGTCCTTGTTGCCGTAAAGGATTTCGTGTAGCTTGCGCGTGTAACCTACGGCATCGCGCATGCCGAAGAAATTCAGGATCTCGTAAGGGGGGATTTCTCGACGGGGAGTAATCATGGTCCTTACAAGGTCGTAAGTGATCTTGGCGCAGTCGGGTTCGAAAATGAGAGCCTTTTCGATTTCTTCGCAGACAAGCTTGGTGTTGGTGCCGAGTGCGTCGGCAAGGTACTGGCTTGCGGCGGGTTCGATCGGTTTTCCGAAGTGTGCAGGAACGTTGGACGCAATCCATTCCTGCATCTTGTACTGCTTGGGTTCTTCGTACTTTTCGATTTTTGCGACTTTCTGTAAAATCTTGTAGAGTTCCGAATTGGCGCGCAGTTCGTCAAAGTCGAGCAGGAGCTTGCAGTCGGGGGCATCTTTTAGCCAGCGGGCAAGAGCCTTGGTTTCGTCTGCTTTCATGGCGTCCGCATTGCGGACGACCACCGCCTGATCTGGAGCGAACATCGAAACCGCCCCGCAGCTTTCCATAATGAGACCCGCTACCGATGGAATATTGGTGTCCGTAGCGTACACGACCTGCTTGGAAAGCGGGTCGTCCTTACGTTCTCCGAGGGATTCTGTCAAGAATTTCTCGACTTGCTTGTCCTTGGAGAACTGGTCTTTGCCGATCAGGGCGATAATCATAGATTACTTGAAGTCAATGATTTCGAAGCGGTTCTTTCCCTTTGGGGTCACGACTTCGACGATATCGCCCTTCTTTTTTCCCATGAAGGCGGAACCCATGGGGCTCTTGAAACTGATTTTGCCGTTCATCGGGTCGACGCCTTCGGGGCTCACTAGCTGATAGACCACTTCCTTCTTGGTCGCAAGGTTTTTAGCGGTGACGGTGGCGCCAAAGCGGACTGTGTCGGAGTTCGCGTCAAATTCTACGATAATTGCATTGGAAATCTGGTCTTCCAGCTTGGGAATTTCCAGGTCAATGTGAGCCAGCATTTCCTTGGCGGCATGGTATTCGGCGTTTTCGCTCAGGTCGCCTTGCTTGCGGGCTTCTTCCATTTCATCGACAACGCGGGGGCGTTCAATCTTTTTGAGGAAGGTGTAACGTTCAACCAGCTTGTCGTAAGTTTCTTTAGTACAGGGTGTTTTAGCCATGACCTTAAATTAGAATTTTTTTGCGGGGTAGAAGGGGGTGGGGTTCAACATAGTCGCTTTTTTGCTATAATTTAAGGTGTAGAAAACAATAGGAGATTCTATGTACACAGTATTGGAAAAAGGCGGCGTTTGCTCCCCCAAGGGGTTCACCGCGTCTGGAATTTGCGCTGGTATCAAGGCTAGCGGTAATGCCGATATGGCGCTTTTGAAGAGTGAAAAGGCTGCTCGCTGCTTTGCCGTGTTTACAACGAACAAGGTGAAGGCCGCTCCGGTACTTTACGACAAAGCCGCTCTTGAACATGCGCACTTTGCCTCTGCCGTGGTGGTGAATAGCGGTAACGCTAACGCCTGTACCGGTGAACAGGGACTTCGCGATGCAGAACGTATGGCTACCCTTACGGAAGAAGCCCTGAAGCTGACTCCGAAGAGCGTTCTCGTTTGCAGCACAGGTGTGATTGGTCACCTGATGCCGATGGATAAGATTGAGGCGGGCATTCCGAAGCTCGTGGAAAAGCTCCATGCTGACGCTTCTGAAGAATTTGGCCGCGCCATTCTGACGACAGACCTTGCGCTCAAGAGCCATGCCGTCGAAATCCAGACCGAAAAGGGTGTGGTGACGATCGGTGGCGCCTGCAAGGGTTCGGGCATGATTCACCCGAATATGGCGACGATGCTTGCCTTTATTACGACAGACCTCGCTCTCCCGATTGATTTCTTTGCCGAATTCCGCGCCGACATCGCTGATTCGTTCAATGCGATTACGGTCGACGGCGATACGAGCACCAACGACACTTGCATCTTGCTTGCTAACGGCATGAGCGGCCTCAAGTACGAAGACTTGACCCTTACGGAACAGGGTGAATTCCGCGCCGCACTGATGCTTGTGATGAAGGAACTCGCAAAGGATATCGTGCGTGACGGTGAAGGTGCAACCAAGCTCATTGAACTTTGCATCGAAAAGGCCGAAAGCCACGAAGAAGCTTTGCGTATGGCCCGTTTCATTGGTACGTCTAACCTTGCCAAGTGCGCCATGTTCGGCGAAGATCCGAACTGGGGCCGTATTCTGAGCAGTGCAGGTAGCAGTGGCTGCAACATGATTGCCGAACAGACGGATCTTTTCTTTGGCGATGTGCAGGTGCTTTCTAATGGACGTCCGGTGCAACTGGATGACGAACAGATGAAGGCTCTGCGTGCGGTGGTTCGTCAGCGTGAATACAAAGTAACGCTGGTGCTGAACATCGGACACGCTAGCGCAAGTGCATTTACCTGCGACTTGAGCTACGATTACGTGAAAATTAACGCTGAGTACACGACTTAATAAGACCGAGCTGGCTAAATTCACCAGAATCCTTACTCTGGAGCCAGCTCTCTCGCCACCGCCCCAGCTTAACGCCTGGGGCTTTGTGGCTCACGATTAAGACCGCTCGCTCAGCAAATAAGTTGAAAAAATCCAGACTTGTGAGTCTGGATTTTTTCTTATTTCACGTTCACTTGTCGTGTCTTGTTCCCGATTCGGAGAATGTAGTTTCCAGAATGGGGAATGTTTAGTTCAAAGTTTGAAGCAGAAACGTTTCCCTGATGGAGAACACCTCCCTGCATATCGAACAGCGTGTATCTTTGCCCGAGGGCAGCCTTGTTGATTTGAATATTCTTGCCTAAAGTCTGAATGCTGAATGGCGAATCGCTTGTAAATGCAACAGGCTTGATTGCTGTTGTGTACGAGTCGGGGGCTACGTCGATGCTTCCGCTAAAGTCCGGGAACGCTCTGTCGCTAGCCTGTCCCCAGATGGAGGCGTCCGTGTTTTCGGATTTGTAGTTGTGCAATAGTGTAGCGACGGTTCCATCCTTAAATTTATTGATGGAATAGCTCTTTACGCCTTCGGAATATTTGTTGTTCGTTGCAGGAATTTCGCCAAGCGTAAAAACATGGCTCATTTGCAGTTCATGCTTTTCGATGATTTCTCCGAAAATACCGCAGGACTGATTATTAAAATCGCACTTTTGGAATGCGGGTGAATTAAGGTCGCCTGCGTGGTAGCTGTTGGTGACTCTGTAATGCCCTGTTCCCTTAAAGTCGTGAATGGAGGTCGTACCAACGAATGCCCCTATAGTGGCATCGTGATATTTGGCCGTAACAGATCCGATGTGATAGCTGTTGATGATGTTGATGGTCTCGTAAGCGACCCCGACAAGTCCTCCAGCGATACGCTCTGTTGCATCAAGAGTTCCTTCAAAAGAACAGTTGGTCATGGTTGTGCGAATCGCTCTGCCTGCAATGCCACCAATGGCTTCTTTTCCTCGAAAATAGGAATCGTTAATTCTTAAGTTACTTAGGGTGATTAGGGTGTCATCGAAGGGGGGATCTAATTGAGTGAAAAATCCCACATCAAATGCGTTTTCGATGTTAAAGTAGAGACCGCTTATGGTATGCCCATTGCCATTGAACGACTTTAAATGTCTTGGGCTGATGGGGGCCCATTCTGCAAATCCGTCTTTTAGGGAATCATTTAAGGTGCCATCTTTTTTTAGGACGTTCTTGTTGACGACGATATCTTCGGTAAGTTCGACACAAGCATCGCTTTCTATTTTAGAGCCGAAGTTGTAAGAGGCGAACCCGTACAATTCCTCGACATTGGAAATTTGATAGCAGCCGTCCTTGATAGAAGGGTCCTTTAACTCAATCCATTTTGCATAAAGCGAAATGTCCTTTTCCGAAACGACACTTGCCTGCATGTCGCCGCTAAATTGCTGGTTTTTGTACCAGCCCGCAAAAACATAGCCTTCACGGGTGGGGCGGCTTAGCTTGCGCCTAATTCCTTTGCCTGCTGAAATTTTTTCTGTTTTTCCTTCGTATTCAACAAGGGTGACAGAAATGGCCGGGACAAATTTGGCGTAAAGGGTGACATCATTGGTTTCTGTGGAATCAATTTCTGTGAGGGGTGTCCCTTTGAAATTACTTGATTTGTACCATCCTGCAAAATAGTAGCCGTCTTGCTTGACTTCATCAGCGGAGGGGAGTAGTTGCTTGTAGCCTAGAATGTGCCTTGACGGATAATGTTTGGCGTTCGGGTCGGTATCATAGGTGTGTAAGGTGAGCTTGGAATAAGGGACGTTTGCCTTGTTGATGATGCCACTAAAACTAGGATAAGTTTCCCCTTTTTGCACATCCTGTCCCCAGACGGTTCCGCATACGCCGTAGGTGCAGTTTTGCTGAAGAAGGTTGGCTACGGTTCCGTCTTCAAATTTTTCTAAAGGGAATACGGTGAGTCCGGTGTATACCATGTCCATGTCGGGACCGTCATAAAGAAGATAGCTGTTGATAACTTCCAATTTTGCATTGGTGCGTGCGTCGAGGTGAGGCTTTGTAAGCCCAAGATCGTCATCTCCAAAGAATTCGATAAAGGGTGTTGTTGTATAGCTGTTGATAATGGTCCCTGTTTGCAAAATGGCGCCTATGAAGGCGACGTGGTATGACGCTTTTTGTTTAGCGGTGCAATAGACGTTGGCAATGGTGAGTGAAGTTGCAACATCTCCGATCCCGTATGCATAGTTGTCGGCTGTGATTTCGCCTTCTACATACGTGTTGCTAATCGTTGCATGATGGACGTCAAGCAGAGAGACGATTCCATTTGCCATGTATTCTTCTGCAATGACTTTCCCTTTGAAGTGGCAGTTGTTCATTGTGAAGTCATTTTGGGCGCTATGATAAATGTCGATTAGTCCTGTTGCCGTGAGGTCTGTTGCGATAACGGTTCCTTCAAAAAAGCTGTTTTCTATAGTAAGCGGATTGCCGTATGCATATACAACTAATCCTGCTGCTGAATAGTAGCCTTTGAAGTAGGAGTCTTTAATGCCTAAATTGCGGATGGATAATGGTGTCGAACCCTGACTATTTCCCATTTTTAGGATAAAGGCAGATGAACCTTCGTCTGCATCGGTGTCTTCATAAAGTCCGCTGATGGTGTGACCGTTCCCGTCAAAGGAACCTGTAAAGTGATTCTTTTCCCCGATGGGCGTCCATGTTCTGAAGGTTCCCTTGTTCAGGTTTCCGTTGCGGTCAAGAACATTCTCGTTGACAACGATGTCGGCGGTGAGTTTGCCGTTGAAGGATGCGTTATCAGGAAAATTTTTGGAGGGCAAATTAACTCCTGCTGCAAAACGGTACAGTTCGTCCGCATTGCTGATGAGGCACCATCCTTCGCTATCTTTGGACAATGTCATTGCCCAAAAATCTTGTACGCCCTCTACCGTGTCTGATGCGGTTAATTGAGGCGCTCCTGCAAAGTCTTCGGTGGTGTACCAGCCCATAAAACAATAGCTGTTGTCGTTGAATTCCAGCTTTGCCAGTGGTTCCCCTGGTAGAATCGTTTCTTCAATGGTGGTGCCGTTGGGGTAGTGTAATGTGTAGTGCACCTCGGTAGAGCTGGTCTTTGCTGAGGTGAGTGAAATGCCTGCAAATAAAGTTGCAAAAAGTACGGTGAATTTTGTCATGTTGCGAAAACCTTGTTTTTAATGAACCTTGATCATTTGAAAATCATGCCCGATGCGGACAATGTAGCTGCCGGGCTTGGGCGTGTTTAAAGTGAAGTTGCGATTTTGCACGATTCCCTGCATGATAACGCGCCCTTGCACATCGAGGAGTGCAAATTTCTGACCGGCTGCTGCCCCCGTAATCAGGACTTTCCTGTCTAGGCTCCGTGCAGAAAAATGCTGGACATCTGCGGTGAATGTGTAGAAGTTCTTCAATACAGTTGTATGTTCGGGAATGGAATCTTCTGGATATAGCCTGAATTTTTTAGAATCGAAGGCTTTGGCGTCAATCAAGCTGCATTCGAACCTTGATTTTTCAAGGCAGTAGGTATTGGATACAGAAATTGTTTCTTCTGTTTCGTAGGAGCTGAAGAGCGCATCTCCGCCTTTGACAAGCTTGACCAGGCTGAAGGAACTGTCGATGACAACCCGACCGTAGTTGTGTCCGACAAAACCGCCAAAAGCATAAAGTGTAGAACTGTTGTAAGATCGCGATATTTTAAGGTTTCCGTTCTTGCCTACAATGCTGACAAAGCCTGCGACCTCGCCGAGGTTAAGCCCGTAGGTCTGAAAATAGGAGTCCGATACGCCTAGGTGGTAGATGGTCACTGGTTTTTGGGATGTCCCGCCATTGACGTAGCCAAATAGGCCGACATTTCTCGCTTCCAGAGAGGGCAATAGCATTTTATAGAGTCCGCTGATGGTGTGCCCGTTGCCGTAGAATTGTCCGTTGAAGGGTGCGAGTGTGTCGCCAATGGGAACCCAGTCCGTAAAGCCGTACATTAGGGGACGCTGGAAATTTCCGTTGGAGTCGAGAACATTGTAGTTGAGCGCAATGTCTTGTTGGAGTTCTCCGCAGGCATTGGCTTTGCCTTGCTTGACAATGTCTGCGAATCCATAAAGTTCCCCGATGTCGTATATCTGGTAGCAGTCTCCCACCAGCTTAGGAGCCCTGATTTTAACCCATTTGCCATAAAGGGTCGTGTCTGTCGTAAGTTCGATTTCGATGAGTGAGCTGCCTTTAAATTCGTCGTTATTGAACCAGCCCGAGAATACGTAGCCGTCGCGTGCCATGCTTTGTGCGCTTGGCGGTGCATATTTCGCCCCCTTCACGAACTTGGTCGGGTAGGTGGTGGTGTCGCCCTTGAACGTATGCAGGGTGACGTTCACAAAGCTTGTCTTTGAGCCTTGGATGCTTCCGCTAAGGACAGGGTGCTTTTGCGCTGCCGAGATGTCTTGCCCCCAGACAGAACCGTCAACTCCGTTTTCGTTGTAGTTGTGCAAGACTTTGGCGACTGTGCCGTTGGCAAATTTTTCGATGGGGTATATCGTGGTCCCGTGATAGAAAAGGTTTTCTATAGTGGGGATGGTGTCGCTTGTAAAGACGTTGCTTGTGAAAATATTTTTGCTTGGATTTCTGAAATTGATGATGTCGTTACCGATAATTCCACAAAAGCCCCGTTGGGTGTCGCATTTCTGGTCGTTGTAAAGCAGGTCGCCTATGTGGTACGAGTTGATGATGTTGCAGGTCCCGGTGTCGTTATAGTTGCTGCTTGTTGCAATGCCGAGGAGTGCGCCTATAATCGAGCTAGGATTCTCTGAAATGATGGGACCGACATGGTAGCTGTTGACGATATTGATGGTGTCGTAGGCGATGCCGACAAGTCCGCCTAAATCGTATCTTGCGACGAGTACGCCTTCGAAGAAGCTGTTTTCAATTTTAACGTTTTTGTAGACGCTTCCCGCAAGTCCGCCTACGTTTTCCCTTGCGCGGAAATAAGAATCCTTGATGCCAACGTTGCGTATATAGCTTGAGTCTGAGTTGTTTTCAAATATTCCGAAAAATCCTGCATGATGAACGTTATCGACATCATAGTAGAGCCCGCTGATGGTGTGGCCGTTACCGTTGAACAGTCTGTGTCGTGTTGTAATAGGAGTCCATTCTGCAAAGCCGTCTTTTAGTTTTTCGTTTAGGGTCCCATCCGCATTGAGGACATTCTTGTTTACCACGATGTCGTTGGTCAGTTCAGAACATACTTTTTTCTGGTCGATATATTCCAGACCGTACAGTTCTTCGACTGTAGAAACTTGATAGCAGCCGTTCTCGATGGGCGGTGTCTTTTTCTGGAACCATTTGGCGTAAAAGGTGGTGTCTTTGTTTGAGGTGACACTCATTAGCATTGAAGAATTGTAATTCTTGTCGCTGTACCAGCCGGCAAAAATGTAGTCGCTACGGAAGGGGACGGGGAACTTTCGTTCGAGTCCCTTTCCTGCTGGAATTTTGCTTATCTTGCCGTCGTACTCGACTAGCGTAATGGTAATCTCGGGAATAAACTTTGCATAAAGTTCTACATTCTTGGTTTCGGTGGAATCAATTTCATGGACTGGATTTCCTTTGAAATCGCTTGACTTGTACCAGCCGGCAAAGTAGTAGTTGTCACGCTTGACCAGGTCTGCGGTAGGAAGCGCAAGCCTATGCCCTTTAACAAATTTTGTGGGGTACTTTTGTGCGTTGGGGTCATCGGAGTAGGTGTGTAACGTAAGCTTTAGGTATGGCACCTTCGTTGTGCTAAAAACCGGGGTGAAATGGGGTAGCGTTTCTCCATTTTGTACGTCTTGCCCCCAGATGTTTCCGCAAACGTTGTCGGTACAGTATTCGCGCAAGAGGGCTGCGACTGTGCCGTCTTCGAATTTTTCCTTTGGGTATGCGACAAGCCCCGGATACACTTCGCCAGTATCCGTTTCTTTGTCGATTAGGATATAGCTGTTGATAATTTTCAGCTTTCCCGCGGGGGACTTGACTAGGTTGATTTTTTCCTTGGAATAGGAGTTGCCCGAGTTAAAATGGGGGTTGATTGCATAGCTATTGACGATTGTGCCTTTAGTAGGGATATAATTGATTAGTGATGCGCTATTCTTGCCGGTCGCGGCTGCTGTAAAGTAACAGTTGCTCATGGTGACGTTATCGATGCTTCCAATGAGCCCTTCCACTATGGCGTCGTTAACCGTGGCTTCAGCGTATGAATTTTGAACAAAATTCTGTTGGGATTGAATGGATTTGATCAATCCTGTGGCTCTTTCCGCTTCAATTTTTCCTTTAAAATGACTGTTTTTTATGGTAGCATCGCCTTCTAAGTTGTATACATTTCCCATAAGACCGGATGCGTAGGTTGTGCCAATGAGCGTCCCTTCGAAGAAACAGTTTTCCAAAGTGAAATTTTTGGAAAAGAATACATCGACAAATCCTGTAACCATATCTGACTTGAAATAGGAATCGACGATGCCTAGATTGCGAATAGAGCCGTTTGTGAGAGACTGCGGCGTGTTCATTCTTTCTATAAAGTTCGCATAATAGGTGCATGTGTCAGAGTAAAGTCCGCTGATGGTGTGTCCATCGCCATCGATAGAACCATAGAAGAGTTTACGACTGTTTTTTCCGATGGAAACCCATTGCCGGAATTCGCCTTTGTTCGGGTTGCCGTCTTTGTCGAGGACGTTCTTGTTGACGATGATGTCGGCGGTGAGCTTGCTGTTAAAGATGGTGTCGTTTCCGAGAATGTATTTGGTTGGGGTGTTTACGCCTTGGGCAAAGTGGTAAAGGTCATCGGCGCTACTAATAAGGCACCAGCCCTCTTTGTCTTTAGGTAGTCCCATTGCCCAGAATTCCTGGGTGCCGTAGGAATACTTGGGAATCACTGTTTCAGGACTTCCGCTAAAGTCCGGGGACTTGTACCATCCCATAAAGCAAAAATTGTTGTCGTTGATGGAATCTAGCTTAATCAAGTCGCTGACAACACGGTAATAGCTTGTTTGTGTTGTACCATCGGGCATGTGGTAGATGAAGGGCGAGTATGTTAACTTCTCTTTTCTGGAATAAAATTTAGGATGGTCTACACCTTTTTCTTGTGTCCAATAGGTTGGATAATCTGATCTTGGATCGTCCGCTCTATTTAACTTTACGGCAACAGTACCGTCTTGAAACTGTTTTGACTCGTATGTAGATATCCCGTTGACGTTGTCTCCGCCCACCATGGCATAATCACTAAGGGCGTAGCAATTTGTGAAATGAAGGTCGTTTTCAACGCTTATTCCGGCATTCCTGGAATCGCCTTTTCCGATAAAAGAACTGGCGCTACTTCCGGATACTGTAACGGTATTGTATGCTTCGCTAATTCTAGCCTTTCCGTTGATTGTCCCGGCAAATCCTCCGACAACACTACCGTCGTATCCCTTGATTGTGCCTGTAGCATAGATATCGTCAAAGTAAACTTTATTGTTTGAATTGATGATTCCGACAAAAGCGCCGATTGAACCCGATCCTTCGAAGTGGACGTCTTCGAGCCCCAGATTATAGACATAGGTTAATGCGGTGGAATCTTCTGTGACGTATCCCAGAAATCCCATGGCCTCACTTTGGAAATTTTTGCTGTACAACCCGCGAATGGTGTTGTGCTCTCCCTGAAAAGATCCTTTAAACGGATTTTCTTTTGTCCCGATAGGAGTCCATTCTGCATAATCGGAGTCTATGGAATCCGCATTGACAACAACATCGTTTATTAGAATGCCACATGCATTTGTTTCGCCCTTGTTCACGATTTCGGCGAAACCATAAAGTTCTTCTGCAGTGGTAATTCTATAGCAGTCACCAGCCAAATTGGGTGCTTGAGGAACAATGGTCCTTGCGAAAGGAACTCCAGCCAACAAAAAGGCAGTGCATACAGCAAGCTTTTTCATACATTCTCCTAATCCTAACTTTACAACAAAGGAGAGTCCGAAGACTCTCCTCTAATAATAGCAATTTTAGATAAAGTTTTAGTCTTTCAGGCAACGTAAACTGGCGCCGTATTCGGGGTTGAACTTTTCGAACTTGGCGACATCTTTGTCATGATAGAATACAAGTACTTCACCTTCGGCGGTCCAGAAGTAGGCTTTCTGGCCGGCGCCTTCGAGCTTGCGTTCCTTGAGGGGGACGTCGCTTTTCGCAAAGTGTCCGCCACCAGCCTTGGCTCCAAATCCGAGTTCATCCTTGCCGTTGCCGTAATTGTTGGTACCCTTGATGGGGTCCCAGCCGTAGCCCGCCTTAAGCACGATACCCACGGGCTTGCTAGTGCCCGCATAAGTCAGCAAGACGTCCCATTCGTCCTTCGTGGGCATGTGGAATCCGTCGAGGCATGCCTTCTTTGCGTTTTCAAAGTTGTAAAGGCGTCCCCAGTGGTTGCACTGGGCGCACAGCGAACCCGATGCGGTTGCGTAGTTCATGTTTTCGGCGGTCCAGAGCTGCGTACCGATGCGAATCCATTCGTAGGAGTAACCGTCGCGAGGATCTTTATAGGAACCACTTGTGGCCGGTTCTCCGTTTTCGTCGAAGTATTCCCCAAAAGAAATTTGCTTATTTTGTTTGTAGTCCGCCTTGGAAGCTAGCTTGCCGTTTTTATGGTAGCGGATGACCATCCCTTCGATATAGCCGTCGGAGTAGTCGTATTCGGCTTCGAGGGTGCCGTCCTCGTAGTATTCCTTGACAACGCCTTCGCGGCGGTCGTTCACATAGTTTGCCTCGCGCTTGATGTTGCCGTTTTCGTAGAATTCCTTTTCGGGACCTTGCTTTTTGTCTTTGACGTAGGTGGACTGGATTCGAATCTTGCCGCTTGGGTATTCTTCGGTACGAACGTCTTCGCATGCACTAAAGAAAAGTGCTGCTGCAAGACTCCCTGCGATAATTGCTGGATGCATAATGCTGTTTAGTTTGTTCATCTTCTATTCCTCTTCATTTTTCATTTCTCTAAAACCGAATCTTTCCGGCGGTAGCCAAGAGCCCAATCAGGTAGAGCATTCCGTCGTAGTAACGCCAGAATCGGTACGGAACGGAAAGGGCGGCAAGGTCCTTGACGAATGGCTTAATCAGCGGATCGCCTTCGGGGAGAACCTGCGTTGCCGCAGCGTTCATGGCGATGACGCCAGGGGTTGCGTTTCGACCGGGGCGCGGGAAGTTTCCTCCGTCAATCGCGTAATCCGCGAGGTAGGGGCGACGGCTTTCAAAGAAGAATAGCAATCGTTCGCAGATGTTCTTTTCGCATTCGTGTCCGCGGAAAAGGGCGTAGTCGAGACTCAGGTTCATGGCAACGCGCCACGCATCGCCGCTGAAACAGTCGCTTTCGGGGTACCATGGGGTCGCTCTCGGTGTGCCGTCGTATTCAGAGTATTCGCTACAGAGCCCTGTTACCGGGTGGGCCGCTTTCTGGATGTACTCGAGGCTGTTGTTGGCGATGGTGTTCCAGGTGTCGTCTCCGGTAGCTTGTGCAAAGGCGCGATAGAAGGCAATAGTGTTGTAGCTAGGGTCGGTGAAGTCGTTTCCTAAAACAGGAGAGAACTTGACGAGGTTTCTTTCAGGGTCGATAATGGGGCCGACGATTCCGTTGTTCGGTTTATGACGTAGCCAGTTGATCAGCCCGATGGCTTCGTCCTTGAGGTCAGGACGGTTGAATTTCTTTGCCGCAATCAGGAGAGCCATGGCGAAGTATTCTTCTCCGTCGGGGGCGGCACCCGGGTCCATCTTGCTGAAATCGGTTGTGGAAACTTGCCAGGCGAAGTATCCCACGTGCGGACCGTCATCGTTTCTAAGGTAGCGTTTTGAGAAATTCCACAACTTGTCGAACTGACGTTCGTGACCGGTGAGGGCGGTGATGTACATCCCGTAGCTCATGCCTTCGGAGCGGATGTCGTCATGACCGATGTCGATGATGTAGCTCATATCGTCGGAGGCGTCGAAACAGACGCGTTCATCGATAGGATCACCTTCAAAAAGCTTGCTGTATGCATTCTGGATAAGTTGGTTCGCAAAGTTGGGACCATAGCCTGCTTCAACGAACATGTCGCGCGGTGTAGATATTTCCATTGTTTCCCTTTTATTTATCCCAATACAACCCTTTTTAAAATAAATAATTTGTATCTTGAAGAATGTATAAATTGAAATACAAAGAGGTTTTTATGTCTGATATGTTAATTCTAGGATACGGACCGGCGGGAATTTCGGCTGCATTGTACGGTTTACGTGCAGGACTCGACGTGCAACTGGTGGGCAAAGACGGTGGGGCGCTTGCGAAGGCTCACCTGATTCAGAACTATTATGGACTTGAAAAGCCCCTGACTGGTGAAGAACTTTTGAAAGTCGGCAAGAAACAGGCCTTGGAACTTGGGGCAAAGATTGTCGATGATGAAGTGACCGACCTGATGTTTGATGGTCAGGGCTTTGTGGCGAAGGGTCTCGCGGGAGAATACAGCGGAAAGGTTTGCGTTATGGCTACGGGCTCGGCCCGAAACAAGCATCCTATTGCGGGAATGGTTGAACTTGAGGGCCATGGCGTGAGCTACTGCGCCGTATGCGACGCTTTCTTCTACCGCAAGAAAAACGTGGCGGTTCTCGGCAGCGGCGAATACGCTCTACACGAAGCCCAGGAACTTTTGCAGGTGGTCGAAAGCGTGACACTTTTGACGAATGGCGCTGAAACGACTGCTGCTTTCCCTGAAAATGTGCGCATCGAAAAACGCCGGTTGCAGTCGCTGGTGGGCGAGGGGCTCTTCAAGGGTGTGCATTATGAAGATGGCTCCGAAGAAAATTTTGATGGACTTTTCGTTGCGCTAGGAAGTGCTTCTGCCACGGACTTGGCGAAAAAGGCGGGCGCGGGTTTCGACGCAGGAACGCTCGTACTCGATAAAGATTTCCAGACGACGCTTCCTGGGTTGTTTGCCGCTGGCGACTGCACCGGAGGGACTCTCCAGGTTGCCGTAGCCGTGGGCGAAGGTGCCAAGGCGGGGCTTGCCGCGATTAAGTACCTGAGGGAAAAGAGAGGCTAGGTGCGCCGTCTCACGCTTCTCACGAATCCGGACATGTGCAACATGCATTGTCCGTTATGTTTCTTGAATCAGCGAAAAAAGACGGTGCGTTATGGCGAAATGCCTATCGAAGTGGCTAAGGCTGCAGTTGAAAGGTATGCCTCGGAAAGGGATGCTCTAGGCAGGCGAATCCTTAGAGAGGTGATTCCTTCGACGATGGGTGAGCCGTTACTTTATTCAAATTTTGAAGAACTGTTGCTTTTTTTTGAAACACAGAAAATCAAGTTGAATCTGACGACGAACGGTTCTTTTCCGGGTAAATGGAGCCTTGGATCCGGTATGGAAAAGCTTCTGGCTGCATGCTCCGACATCAAGGTGAGTACGCTCCCTTACGAAATGGGCGGAATTCGTGAATCGCAGTGGCGTGAAAATGTAAAGCGGCTTATGGATTGCCGTAAACGGATGGAAATGGACCGAAAGGAGCCTCTCGCGACGGTTTCTTTGCAGGTGACCTTGCATGGCGAAAACGTTGGCGAATGTGCTTCTGCGACTGAATTTGTTCAGGGAATGTTGCGATTTGCCGAAAAGGTGGGGGTTCAGCGTATCAAGTGGAATCCTGTGGTGCTTTTGGAAGGGGCCTCGCGTGAAATTCGTGAACGGTATGGTGTTGAGGAATCGGTACTGGAAATGCTTCGGGATGAGCTGCGCAAGGGAAAACTTCGCTTTACGAAGGTGAAATCCGAAGGAAGTTTGTTCTTTAAAAAAGATACTGCACTTTGCCCTGTTGGGGGCAAGTGTGATTCCTGCCCTTTTGCAGACGAGGTGTGGGTGTGGCCCGATGGTCATGAAGACCATTGCCCTAATCCCGAACGCCGGTTTGGAAACGGATGAATGATTAAAAACTAAATTTGGGTTATGATTCGCTTAATCACCTGTATTGTTGGTTTGTTTATGATATGCGGCTCTGCGTTTGCTGCGCCAAAGTCAAAAAAGAAAAACGAGTTTAAGGATCCTCGCGACAAACAGAAATACCGTACTGTGGACGTGGCTGGCCTGGAATGGTTTGCCGACAATTTGAACTACAAAATGGACGGTAGTTTTTGCTATAGGGATGATGACGACCAATGTATGGTTTACGGCCGTCTCTACCATTGGAATGCGGCGAAAACGGCTTGCCCTACAGGTTTTCACTTACCGACTCATGAGGATTACGAAAGTCTCTGGACTGCAGCCGGAGCTGACTTTAATGCAGGGTATTTGTTAAAGGCGGATTATGGCTGGTCGGGTGAGACGAATGGAAATGACACTCTCAAGTTTTCTGCAATGTCGGCAGGGAATCGCTTTGATGACGAGACTTATGGCAATATGGAAAAGTTCGCCTTTTTCTGGAGCAGTGACGATTCGTCGGAGGGCGTTCCTTCTGGTTCTGCGCGAGTATGGTATTTGACTAGCAAATCGATGGCTTTCGGCTATATGTCGAAACCGAAAAACTTTGGATTCTCGGTGCGCTGCGTACGAAAAAAATAATAAAGGGCTCGCTGTGTTGCCTGCGATGTGATGAAAATCTCAGTGTGATTTTTATCTCTTTAAATTTAGTAGGGTATTTCTAAATTTGTGGGCATGAAGCAGAAACACACGATTGTCAGGGAAAAAAGGGAGCTATATTTCTTTGATTTTATGGTTCGGTATCTGTTGGCATTTTCCGCAGTTCTCCTGACCTTGCTGAAACTTTTCTAATTATTTTTCTATCTTTAGCGCCATGTTTAAAATTGGCGTGATGGCTTCCGGTGGCGGGAGCAACTTTAAGGCGATTATTGACCGCATTGGCGAGGGCGATCTCGAAGCTCAATGCAAGTTCCTGATTACCAATAACGGTGGTTGCGGGGCTGTTTCCCACGCAGAATCTTACGGGATTCCCGTATATCACATTTCGGGAAAGACCCATCCCGATACGGCTGCTTACGAAGCGGCCCTTTTGGAAGTTTTTGACCGCTACGATATTGACTTGCTGATTTTGGCTGGATACATGAAGGCCTTGCCGGTAAGTATCATCAAACGCCTTCCTGACCGCATTCTGAACATTCATCCGTCGCTTTTGCCCAAGTACGGTGGCAAGGGCTTTTTCGGAATTCACGTGCACGAGGCGGTGATTGCCGCGCACGATACGGAATCGGGCCCGACGGTGCATCTGGTGAGTGAAGAAATCGACCAGGGCAGGATACTTGCGCAGACGAAGGTCCCCGTACTTGAAGGTGATACTCCTGAAGTTCTTGCGGCTCGCGTGTTGGTGCAGGAACATGCTCTCTATTGGAAGACTATCCGCGACTATGCAAAGAGTATTCTCTAAAGAGCTTGTCATCCTGAGCGAAGCGTAGCGAAGTCGAAGGATCTAGGGCGTTAGATTATGAAGCATAAATTGCCGGCATTTCTGGAAGGAATTGAATCCCCTGTCGATGGCGAAGTTGCCATGCGCAAGTTCGCCGCGCAAGCGGGGGAAAATGCTGTTGTGGTCGGTATCGACGAGGTCGGTCGCGGCCCCTTGGCGGGGCCGGTGGTTGCATGCGCTGCCGTTCTCAAGGCTCCCGACGCACTCCTGACGCTGAACGATTCCAAGAAACTCACGCGCGTAAAGCGCGAAGCCATGTACCAGGACGTGCAGGATGCTTGTGCCTGTTTTGCCGTGGCGAGTGCCTCGGTCGAAGAAATCGACCGCATGAACATTCTGGAAGCGGATTTTTTAGCGATGCGCCGCGCCTTGCAGGCTCTCGGCATGCCCGGCTTGCATGAATCCGCCCCTGAAATTCCCATTTTCAAAAAAGGGAGTTTCGACAAAACGGTGCGAGTTCTGATCGCAGTCGATGGGAACCTTAAGATTCACGGGATTCCCGAAGAAATGCAGATTCCCGTAGTCAAAGGGGATGGTCGCATCGCTAGCATCTCGGCGGCCTCAATTTTGGCGAAGGTTTTCCGTGACCGCTATATGGATGACCTCGAAAAGAAATTCCCCGGCTACGGTTTTGACAAGCACGCCGGTTACGGCACCAAGGCGCATCTGGAGGCTATTCGCCGCCAGGGCATGACTCCGGAACACCGCAAGAGTTTCCATCCCAAGAGTTTACAGACTGAACTTGACCTTTAAATGGGACGTTGCGGGTGCTTTGTAAATATTAATATATCGTCTTACGAATATATTACATTATTTCTTTCGTCAAACATCTTTCATCTTTCGTGATTTTCTATATTGTTGCCGAACAATAAGTTACGCTTTTTCCTGCTAATGGGAGGTGATTTTGAACAATTCGGTTCCTTTACTCCAGATGCTTACGCAGTCCGATATCACGACGCTTGTGATTTTGGGTATCCTTGCGGTGATGTCGCTCGGTTCCTGGGGAATCATCATTGTCAAGTATATCGTGAATACGAAAAACCAACGCGCGAATGTTGTCTTTTTCCGCAAGTTCGTGGATGTGCGCCAGTTCGTGGAACTGCAGGGGCTTTGCGAAACCGCCGATGACAGTGCTCTCAAGAGCCTTACGGCGGAAGTGCTCAAGGAGGCTTCCAAGTTCAGTAACTTCGTGAGCTACGACTCCATTCAGCACCGTGCATCGCTTCTGGAAGATACCATACAGCGCTCGATCGAAGGGCTTCGCCTCACCGAAGACCGCTACCTCGGTTTCTTGGCCACTTGTTCGAACCTTTCCCCGTTCTTTGGACTTCTGGGTACGGTGTGGGGCATTATGGTTGCCTTCTTCCAAATCGGTCAGCACGGTTCGGCGGACCTTACCGTGGTCGCTCCGGGTATTGCCATGGCCTTGATTACAACGGTTGCTGGCCTCGTGGTCGCTATCCCCGCCTCTGCCGGCTATAACTACTTTACCGCTCGCAACGGACAGAACGAAATTTCGTACTTCAACTTCGGCTCCCAGGTGCTCAGTCTCTTTAAGCGCGGTGACTTGCTCGCCCTCGAAGAAGTGGCTGGCTAGGAGGCATAGTGAAGCGCAGTCGCGGAAAAGAACTTAAGCAGGAGATGAACCTCACGAACATGATCGACATCGTGTTCGCGATTCTGATTGTGTTCATCATTTCTGCGCCTCTCATGAGTCAGGGCGTCAAGGTGGACTTGCCCAAGGCGGAAGCCCCGACCATGGAGCAGGAAAAACTTTTGAAGGTTTCCATCACGAAAAACGAGGAACTCTATATCGCCGATATGATGGTCGATTTCGGGAGCTTCAACAACGTGTTCAAGTCGCTCTGGAATGGCGAGATGGCGGTTGTCATCAATGCTGACGAGTCGGTGAACTACGGTCTTGTGATGAAAGTGGTGACCCAGGTACAGAAACTCGGTGTCACAAAGCTCGGATTCCTGACGATGAATCCCAAGGAAAAGCCGGGACGGGACTAGGTGAGCGCAGATAGAAACATCCAGTATTTTTCGTCCAGTGGCGACGGAATGATGGTGAAGATCATCGTTTGTGCGGTGGTCTTTCACTTGCTGATTGCGGGAATCTGTATCGCGTTTCATTTTGTGAATTTCAAGCACGAGCCGGAACCGATTCCCGTATTCGAAATGGTTCAGGTGAATCAGGTGATGCCGCGCCCGCAACCGCCCAAGCCGAAGCCGGTAGAACCAAAACCGGAACCCAAGCCGCAGGAACCTAAACCCAAGCCTGAACCAAAGCCCAAGGTTGACAAGCAACTGCCGCCCGAACCGAAGGTCGAGGAAAAACCGCCAGAACCTGATCCGGAGCCTGTAGAAGAGCCCCAGCCGGAACCAGAACCGGAGCCGGAACCGGTCGATGATTTTGCGGTCGATGATTTGGACTTGCCAACGGCTGTCGAGGCCCCGAGCTTGAATCCGGTGGGATCTGTGGATATGGATCCTCTGATGCAAGTTTATCTGGAACGATTGAAACAAATTATCATGAGCAATTTCAACCCGCCTTCAAACTTGAACGTGCGTCGTGACGTGAAGACAACTGTCCAGTTTACGGTGGACCGTTTTGGCGGTATTACGGCGATTACCCTGAAACGCAGTTCTGGCAACAAGACTTGGGACCATTTGTCGGTGCGTGCCGTGCAGATATCGAAGGTGCCGGAACTTCCTCCGAACTTTAGAGCCCCTTCGCTCGTACTACACTTTAATTTTACACCAAATTAACGAAAACGGGTGGGCTTGAACAAAGGAATATTGTATTATTGAAGAAAAGAGTGTCGTTGCGCAACGCGCAAGACTGGTATTACGATGATTTTTTTGAAGAACAAAATGAACTTGATGAACTCTTTTTTGCGCATGACGGCGGTCGCTTTTGCCGTAGCCCTGTTGCCTGTGGCATCACATGCAACCATCGATACGATTGCAGTGGATGTCGGTATTTCGGTGTTCAAGACGATGCCCATAGGCGTTGTCCCTTTCGCGGAACCTCAAAAGTCTATCGACTGGATCGAAGAAAAACCGCACCAGATCGTGACTCGCGACGCGAACCTTTCGGGCCGATTCGAGGTGATTGCCTCGGATAAATTTAACCTGCCCCTATTTAGCAAGGCGCATGCCAAGCATTATGTGACTGGCAAGGTGACGCCCGAAGGTGGAAAACTCAGGGTGGAATGCTACCTGTACGTGGCTCAAACCAAGGACCTGCTTTTGGGTGAAACGTATGTAGTTGACCAGAAAGATCTGCGCCGGGCTATGCATCAGTTCTTCGACCAGGTGATTTACCGCCTGTGGGGGGAACGCGGTGTTGCCTCGACCAAGCTTGCATACGTATCCAAAATCGACGGAATCAAGCAGGTGGTGGTGGCTGACTACGACGGTTTCCATCGCAGCCAGATTACGCGCGATACGACAATCAGCATGATGCCCGTGTGGATGAAGGACAACGCTGGGCTCTACTATGTGAATTTCAAGACGCATCGTCCGAAACTCTATTCCAAGATGTTCGGCGGAACCGAAAAGTCGGTGTTCCCGCAACTGGACCAGACTTACAGCCCGGCGGTGAATCCGAAGACGGGAGAACTCCTTTTCTCGAGTACGGTAGATGGCAAGACGGATCTTTATATCGGAAATCCGGCGACGGGCAAGGCGAAAAAGTTCGCCTACCTCAAGTCGAACCAGACGAGCCCCGCGTGGAGCCCGTATGCTTCCGAAGTGATGTTTACCAGTGACCGTGGCGGTGGACCGCAGATTTTCGTGATGGGCAAGGATGGTTCTGATTTGCGTCGCGTGACCTTTATGGGCCGCTACAATGAACGTGCCGCCTGGTCGCCCGAAGGCGACCGCATCGCCTATACCTCGATGGATAACGGCCACATGAACATTTATACCTGCGCACTCGATGGCTCCGACATTGTACAGCTGACGAACAACGCGGGCAACAATGAACATCCTACCTGGTCGCCCGACGGCAAGCTGATTGCCTTTGCAAGTAACCGCAGCGGCTCGTACCAGATTTACATTATGAGAAAGGACGGATCGAACGTAACGCGAATTACCAATTCCGGTGAGAATACTTCGCCGACGTGGTCTTTTTTCTACGATGATTTTAAACAACAAAAAAAGGAAGGTAAATAATGAAACACCTCGTTAAACTCGCCATGGTAGCCTCTGCGGCAGCGCTTTGTCTTGTCGCCTGCGCAAAGAAGGAACCGCCTAAGACGGAACCTGAAGCAGAACCCGCTCCGGCTGCAGTGGAACCTGCCCCGGCTGCTGCTCCGAATGCTGATTCTTTGGCTGCAGAACAGGCTCGCCTCGAAGCGGAACGCCTTGCTGCAGAACGTGCTCGTCTTGAAGCAGAACGTGCCCGCCTCGAAGCTCTTATCAACCAGATCATGAGCGAAGATGTGTACTTTGACTTTGACCGCTCCGAACTCACCGAAAAGGCCAAGGAACTGTTGGCTCAGGTGGGCGAACTCCTGATCAAGGAAGAACGCTTTACGATTACCATCGAAGGTCACACGGATGCCCGCGGTACCGAAGATTACAACTTCACTCTCGGTGCAAAGCGTGCCATGAAGGTGAAGGAATTCCTCGCCGCTTACGGTATCGACAGCAAGCGCATGGAATCGGTGAGCTACGGTAAGGAAGCTCCGAAGGTCGAAGGTTCTAACGAAGAAGCTTACTCCCAGAACCGTCGCGCCAACTTCCGCGTGAACATCAAGGAATAATTCAGAATTCAGAATTCGGAATTCGGAAAAAATTGTGTCATCCTGAGCGTGGTTCGACAAGCTCTGCAACCTTATAAAGGTACCTGAGCAAGCGAAGCGCGTCGAAGGGTGGAGTCGAAGGATCTCTTAGCTCTACCAACTAATTATGAATATGAAACGAATTCTTTTAATAGCGGGTTTGGCTTCGTTCGCCCTTACAGGCTGTAGCCAGATGACGGTGCTACGTACCCAGGAAATGAAGGCTGTCGGGGCGGAAGTCCAGACGAGCTTGGATTCTGCGGTGCAGAGCTTGTCTGCGCAGAACGATTCGCTGCGTGCCGAACTTGATTCGACCAAGGCGATGCTCGATGCAGCCTCGCTTGCACAGAAACGTATGCAGGCCGAAATCACGATGCTTTCGCGTCGCGTGTCCGATGAATCCGAACGTAATGATTCCAGGCAGGAAGAAATCATCTACCGCTTGGATATGCTTCTCGGCAAGTCCGACAAGATCTTGGCGAAGAAGGTCGTTGTAAGCGGAGCTCCTGCTCCTGTTTCGATGGATAGCCTGGAGCGCGAGGCGGAAAAGCTCGTGGAAGCCGAGGCTATGTTCAACACGGCCCGTTCGGATTACCACCGCGGTGAATTCAAGTTGGCCTACAGCGGATTCAAGCAGGTTTACGAGCAGATGAAAGAAGGCGAACTCGCCGAGAATTCGCTTTACTGGATGGCGCTCTGCCTGATCGATGTGAATCAGGTGGACAAGGCAAAAAAGGTATTTGCACGAATGTCGGAAGCCTTCCCCGATGGTCAAAAGACCTGCCCTGCCTTGTTCAAGCTCTCTACCCTTTATGGCGAAGATTGTGACATCGATATGCAGAAGCAGTATCTGCAGAAGATTCTTTCGACCAAGTCCTGCGAAAGGTCTGCCGAATTTGAACAGGCGGCTGAAATGTTGCAGGAAATCCTGGAGAAAGAAGACAAGAAAGCTGCCGGCGAACCGGTGGATGCCTGCGTGCCTGTTGTTCGTGAATCCAAGATGCCTTCTGCCCGCGTAAAGCCTGCCGAAGGTAGTGCTTCTGAACCTACGGCAAGTACAACTGCTGAATCTACAGAAGCCGCACTGTAATAAAGGTTTGAGGAATCTGGTTACAGGTTCCAGGTATTAGGGGAATGCTGCAAGGCATTCTCCTTTTTGTATGCGGTGGTATTTAAAAAGAACTCCGACGATTGCTTCGCCGGAGTTCATCTTTAGTCTTTCGTCTGTAGCCGCGAAGCGGCGTCCTCTCGTCTGGTCTACGGTTCGTCGGCGTCGATGACGACTCGCTCGACTTTGGCGCCGAGCTTTGCCATCTTCGCTTCGAAATCTTCGTAGCCGCGGTCGAGGTGGTAGATGCGGCTAATCTTGGTTTCGCCTTCGGCAATCAAAGCGGCGAGGACGAGCGCGGCGGAGGCGCGCAGGTCGGAGCCCATGACGTCTGCACCAGAGAGCTTTTCTCCGCCCTTGATGGTGGCGGTGTTGCCGTTGAGCGTGATGTTTGCGCCCAGGCGTTGCATTTCGGCCACATGCTTAAAGCGGTCGTTGTAGACGGTGTCCTGGATGACGCTGTTGCCGGGGACCGAGAGGAGCGTTGCCATGAGCGGCGCCTGCATGTCAGTGGGGTAGCCCGGGAACGGAAGCGTTTGGATGGTGATCGGCTTGAGTTCCACGTCGCGTGCATCGACTTCGGCCCAGTCGGGGCCGACGCTCACCTTGCAGTTCATTTCGCGGAAGGCGTCGAGGGTAGAAGCAATATGTTCGGGGATAATCTTGGTGACTTTCACGCGGCCGCGGGTAATGGCGGCGCCGCAGAGATAGGTGCCTGCCTCAATGCGGTCGGGGATGGTTACGCCATTGCCGGGGCGTAGGGATTCTACGCCTGTCACCGTCAGGGTGCGCGTACCGCGGCCCTGAATTTTTGCGCCCATGCCGATGAGGTAATCGACGAGGTTGTCGATTTCTGGCTCAAGGGCAGCATTCTGCAGGACGCTTGTTCCCTTGGCAAGGGTTGCTGCCATCAGCACGTTCACCGTGGCGCCCACGCTTGAAATCGGAAAATGGAAGGTGCCGCCGGGGAGGCGGCCTTCGCAGGTGGCCTCGACATAGCCGTGCGTCACGGTAATCTTCGCACCGAGCGCCTCGAGTCCCTTCAAATGCAGGTCGACCGGGCGCGGGCCCCAGGCGCATCCGCCCGGGAGCGAAACGCGGCAACGGCCGAAGCGTGCCACGAGAGGTCCGAGAACGTAGAAACTTGCGCGCATCGTCTTCACGAGTTCATAAGGGGCTTCCAGGTGGTCGGCTCCACGGGTGTCAATTTTTAGCACATGGGCTTCGCCGCTGATATGGCAACCGATGACGCGCAACACGTCGGACATGGTCTTCATGTCCTTGAGGTGCGGGACGTTCGTGATTTCGGATACGCCGTCGGCCAAGAGGGCTGCTGCCATTACGGCGAGCACTGCATTCTTTGCCCCGGAAATTTCAACTTCGCCTTCGAGCGGCTTCTTGACTTGGGGAACAATAAACTGGTACATAGTTAATTTGGATTTCTGGAAGAGGAGTTCGGAATGGACTCCTTTGTTGTTTACAATGGAAAAATAGTAATTTTCTATATTGCATGCTAATGAAATCCGTAGCCTACTTTATTTCAGATGTGCATTTAGGTGTGAATCCGCCAGGAGCTGTTCCCGGTCGTGAACAGGCGTTGGTACGTTTCTTGGAATCCATCAAGGAGACCGCCTCGCATCTAGTGATTGTAGGCGATTTGTTTGAATTCTGGTACGAATACAACGATTACGTTTGTCGCAATCATTTTGACTTGCTTTTCGCCTTGCGTGAATTAAAAAATTCCGGTTGCGAAATTCATTTGTTGCAAGGAAATCACGACTTTGCCTATGGCGATTTTTTTCCAAAGACTCTTGGCGTGGCAGTTCATAAGGAACTTTTGCTAGAAATTCAGGGAAAACGCCTGTTTTTCCGGCATGGCGATGGCGTGGCGAAGTCCGATTTCGGTTACCGGATAATGCGGAAAGTTCTGGATTTCCCGTTAAATCGCTTCTTGTTTCGCGAAATTCACCCGGATTGGGGAATGGCTCTCGCCCGGTTTGTGGGGCGTAACAGCCGTAAAGCAGGGCAGTCGCGCGTTATCAAGATGGACGAGTACCTGCATTGGGCCGATGCGAACTTGAAAAAGCATGGTTGCGATTACTGCGTCCTAGGACACCACCACATTTCGGGAATATGGAATGTGGAAAATGGAATAGTCGCTTCGGCGGGGGAGTGGATAAAAAAACTCACCTACCTCCGGATGGAAGCAGGCGAGCTTAGTATCAAGGAATTCGAACAATCGTGCTAGTCTGATGCCCCATCTGCACGACTTTCGGTGGATTTCATCATTTTCTTGCTGGCGTTGTCTCCCCAGATCCAAGCGACGATATCTGTATTCGAGAACTGATCCCACATAGCATCTAACCAGCACCAATGGTGGACTTCGCCCTTGCTATCGGTAATGGTCCATTTTTCAGGCGTTGCCGAGAACGTCATCCTAATCGGTTGCGGTTGGCTAAAACCACCGTATTCGGAGGTTGTTGGCGGTTGCTCGATTTCGATGGTCCAGGACTTGCCTACGGTTCTTTTATAGATGCCTACATTATAGCCGATAAGTAGGATGAGCACGATAATTGCGCCTTTGAAGTTCTTCTTGGAAAGGAAGAAAATCAGGAGAAGAGCAAGTAACAGTGCCAGGGCACCCAGGTTATAATGCGTCGTGTAGAACAATTTGAGAATGTCAATCATAGTTGACCTCGGATACTACTTTTTGGACCCCTTCTCGGAAACTTTCTGTTCGGCGACCAGGGCAGCGACACTAAAGGTGATCGTCTTGCCGTCGACCTTACATTCGGTACGGAAGCTCTTCTTGGGAAGCGCGATGCCGTGCGAGGAAAGTGTACCCATGAAGGATGCGTTTGCGTGGCTTGCGATGGTACGCACGTTAATAAAGCCCTTGTCCTTGCTGAAGGTAAGCTTGAATACCTTCTTCACGCGGTCGTAGTCGGCAATCAAGGTCTTGTTGGCCTGGGTATTGACGGCGTCCCTCGTGTGGCGGTCGAAAATAATGGTTCCACGCTGGTCGATCGAAAGCATGGTCTTGTTTGCGACCGAGTTGCGGCAGGCGATTAACTGCCACGGGCCTTTTTTCTTGGTGGCGTTCTTGCCGGTGAAAATGTACCTGTTGCCTTCTTTTTCAAGAGTATAGGGGCCGGTTTCGATCTTTTCGCCGATTGCGTTCAGCGCGCCCTTGAAATAAAGGAACTTGGACTTGATCGAGTTCACGCCCACGATAAAGCGGAACGATGTCGACTTGGCTTCTTTTATCGGCGTAATGGCGATGCGCTTGCCGATCGGGTCCACTTCAATATCGGCGTAGGGACCGATTTCAGTGGTTTCACCCTTTTTATTAGTTTCTTGCTTGGCCATCTTGTCGAGTTTCATCGCCTTGATGGTCTGTAGTGGAAACCGCAGAAAACCACGGATATCCATTTTAATGATAACACTATCCATAAAACACCTCATTTTTTTGTGGATTTGTATGTAAACTAATAAAATTTGCAAACAAAAGCAAGTGATATCTCAAAAAAATGTAAAAAAATCCCCTCAAAATAAGGGATTTATAAGCAGATAAACGAAATCTAGTAAAATTTGTACGAGTTTATTTCGATAAATTCTTATTTATTGCTTTCAAAATAATTGTAGATAAATGTTCGCCACCACGGACAAAGCTGTCGCGGTACTGAATCTTCTCGGCGGTTTTACGTGTTTGCGGCTCCGAAGATTTCCTATCGTAAATAAGATAAACGTTTTCGGCGTACTTTGCGAGTTTGCCTGTATTCGCCTTGAGGCTTGTGCGGACAAGGAAATCCGGGTAGAGAGCCTTGTATTTTTGCGCGATGGATTCGGCGATGTCGAAAATGGGGTCGATGAGAAGGAGTGTCTTGCCTGTATCCATGAATTCGGCTGCGGGAATGGCTCCCATACCGTGTCCGGCAAGGATGTTGGGCGTGTTTCCGTTGACCTGGGAGGCACATTCGAAAATCTGCCTGGCATCTGCCATGAAGTTTTCCTCGCTAGGAGTTCCTTTGTTCTGGGCGGATCCTCGGTAATTGAAGGTGACTACGTTTATTTGCGGGAGAGTGTTTACTTGCGCAAGAAATTGGGCGGCGTCTTCGTCTGCTTCGGGAAAGTAGAGCATGACGGGAGCGCTCTCGTTACCCATGCTAAAGCCGTTCAGTACGATGCCGTCTTCCAGGGTGCAGATGAGCGGCCTTACCTTGCCTTGAATGGCCTCGTTCGCTTCTTTATGGTAAATGGCGCGCGGAAATGCATTCCTGCGTTCCGTAAGGGCGAGGTAAAATACCATGCTTACGTATATAATGGCTAAAATGCCTGCGATGCGCAGCAGCCGAAACAGGGAATTCTTGAGGAGCGTCTTTATATTCTGCATTTGCTCGCAAATGTAGAAAAAAGGAAAAAGAAAAGGACCCTCGCCTGATTCCAGACGAAGGTCCAAAGGATGGGATTGGGTGTTCCTTGAATATACCTAAAAAAATGGGGGAGCGTATCACTTCGAAAACTAAAAGTGTTCTCGAATTGTTCTATTTACGGAAATTTACGCAAATGTGCCTAGATATAAGAAAAAAGGGTGTTCCCAAAATTTCAAGAAAAATTTATATTTAAAGGTGATGAACGTATACGCTTACTACAACTACCGAAAGTATTTGCAGGACTATTACGATTACCGTAAGTCTGTGCAACGCTACTTTTCTTACAGGTCCTTTGCCAAGAAGGCGGGGTATTCCTCGTCGGGGTTCTATCTGGATCTGGTCCGCGGGCGCAAGTCGCTTACGCCCCAGATGTTGCCCAAGTTTATCGCGGCTCTCGGCCTGAACGAAAAGGAAGGCCGCTACTTTACGCTGATGGTGGACTTCACGCATGCGACTACGCCGGCCTCTAAGCAGGCAATCTTCGAACAGATGTCCGCACTTCTCCCGAGTGCGATAAAGTCGCTGACCAAGAGCCAACAGGAATACTATAGCAAGTGGTATTACGTGGCGGTCCGCGAGGCGCTGTCCGTTCTCGATGTGGGTCCCAAGAATATCCAGGAACTGGCCCTGTTCCTCAACCCGCGCATCACGCTTCCGCAGGCAAAGCAGGCGATTCAGCTGCTTTTGTCGATGCAGTTGATTGAACTGGACGAAAAGGGCTTTTACCGCTCGGTAAACAAGGCTATCTTTAGCGGTTCCGAAATTTCGTCGCTTTTCGTTCATCAGTTCCAGAAGCAGATGATGGATCTGGGTAAAGATGCCCTGGACCATTACAGTACCGAACGCAGAAATGTATCTTGTATGACGATGAGTGTTTCTGCTGAAGGCCTGGAGCGTATCATCAGCAAGATTGACCTTTTCCGCAAGGAAGTGGTCGACATCATTCGCTCCGACGAAGGGGAGACGATGGTGTGTCAGATGAATATTCAGTTTTTCCCGCTGAGCAAGGAAAAGGTTGAACTGCCACCCGAGGCCGAGGAGGAAAAATGAAAATGAAGCTTTTTTACCTGGCGTGTGCAATTGCTGTGGTGTTTTCTGCTTGCAGCAGCGACAAGGTTGCAGGTACCGTTACCGATACGGGCAATACGGTTGCCACAAATGAAGGACAGGTTGCTGGTGTTGTTCGTCGCGTAGACGGTAGCCCTGCATCGGATGCGGTCGTTCGCATGGCACGTATGGCCATTTACGATACGATTCTGCATATTCCTGAACAGATCGAAGTCGTTACCGATTCCGATGGCGTGTACGCATTTGATTCCGCTATAGCCGATACGTTCCAGCTTGCAGTTATCGATACGTCGGTAGCGGAAGTGTTTTTCCTGCCGCGTACCACGCTCAAGGCCAAGGCCCTGGACAGTATTACGCTTTCGAAAGCCGCCATTGTCAGTAGCGTTCTTTTCTTTGAAGATGTCGAAGATTCCTTGGTGTCGGTGGGTGGGCACTTTATGACCTGCCTGTCGGGAACCCCGTTCTGTAACGATGTCTTTGCGGCGGATAGTTTCTATATGCTGGTGCCTTCGGGAGAATGGACCTTGGAATTTTTCCCGGGCGACTCCATGATGGTGGCGCGTCTCCAGTCTCTGGGCTTTGCCGACAGCCTCATCTACCGTAGCTGGGACTTGGGAAAGGTGAAGGCCGGTGATACCGTTAATCCTGGTCCGTTTGTTTGGAGTACGACGACCAACGTAGACACCCTGATTAAGGAAGCTGAAAAGGAAACCGAAAAGGAACCTGAAAACATGGCTCGCCTTACGGGAACGATCCTTTGCAAGAACGGCAATCCCTGTGCCGATGTCGAAGTGATGACGATTCGCGATATTTACGGATTTGAATTTGTAGAAGGCGATTCCCTGGAATTCGTGTCCGAAACCGTGACCGATAGCCTTGGCCGCTGGTGGTTGCCGCTTCCCGATACGTTGCCGGGAGATTCCTTTAGAATTGAATTCCGCAAGCGTCAGGACGACCTGGTGACTCAGGTGGGTGTTTCTCGCTATCTGACGGCCAAGGAAATTAAGGGACTGAAGGATACCCTTAAGGTTGGAAAAGTGACTCTTTCGAAACCTTCGGCGCTGGAAAGCGGAGTTAGCCTTGTGGTTGACCGTGAAGATTCCTCGCAGTCGAGCAACTGCATGGTGAATAGCGTGGTGGTCGGCATCAAGGGAACGTCTCATTTTGTGCGAGATGCGACCTGTAATCCGATCATTTTGTCTGACTTGCCGACGGGAAGCCAAAAGGTCGTTCTTTATTCGGGTATTCCGAAAGCGATCGAGGCCTTGCGTGCGAAATCGAGCATTCCGATGTCCTATTATGTGACCCTTACGGCGGTTTCTCTCCCCGAAGGGAACATTCAGCGGCAGCAGTGGATGACTTATACTCCACCAAATCAAAATATTTTCAAATAACCCCTTGCCGAACCAAAAATCTTTTACTAACTTTGGTTTCGCACTGAGCTATGGTGTAATGGTAGCACAACAGATTCTGACTCTGTTTGTCTAGGTTCGAATCCTGGTAGCTCAACGAAAGACTCTTTGCTTATACCCCTAAGCAGAGAGTTTTTTTTATTCCCCTCAAAGGCGCTATGCGCTGATCTCCTAGTCTGTTCCTCTTTGAATCCCCTCCCTCGTTACACTCGGTCGAGGATGACTGCGGATGACCTAACCACTAATCACTAGCCACTGTCTACTTCCTGCTGTCCCCAGTAACCTGCCTCCTGACACCTGTTACCTAACTACTATATTTGCACTATGGAATTTTTCGACTACTACGAGAAACTTTTCGGTGAACGCTGGCCTGCTTTGCTTGAATCCCTGAAAGGGGAGGGGCGTGCGACAGAACTTCGTTTTGGCGAAGGTCTTGAACCCTATTATTTGGACGAAGCATCCGTTTTTGCGGCGAAGGCGCTCGGTGTGCGTCCCGGAGACCAGGTCCTTGACATGTGCGCAGCCCCCGGTGGAAAGACTTTGGTGATCGCCTCGATGCTTCAGGGAAATGGTTTTTTACAAAGTAACGATCGCTCGCCGGATAGGCGCTTGAGGCTCCAGCGCGTGATTGAAAACTCTTTGCCGGAGGCCTGGAGAGAAATTATCAAGGTGACTGGATACGATGGTATGAAATTTGGACTGCACAAGAAGGAATGTTTCGATAAAATTCTTCTGGATGCTCCGTGTTCTTCGGACCGTCATGTTCTGAATTCTCCGTCGCATCTGGAAGTCTGGTCTGCAAAACGCGTGAAAAGGCTTTCCGTGGAGCAGGGTGCCCTTCTTGCCTCGGCGGTGGATGCCCTGAAACCCGGTGGAACGGTGGTTTATGGTACTTGTGCCCTTTCTCCGATGGAAAACGACGATGTGGTTCGGAAAATCCTCAAAAAGCGCCCAACAATGTGTTCTGTTGAAATTGAGGAATTGTTGCCCGGTGCCGACCGTACGGAATTCGGAGTCCATATACTGCCCGACCGCTCCGAAGGTCGCGGCCCCATCTATTGCGCAAAGCTTTCGAAGGTCGAATCAGTTTAAAAAATTATTTATCTTTAGGATATGTTTAAGCGGATTATTTTTTCGTCGTTTTTGGCGCTTTCAAGTGTTCTTTCTTTTGCCGACGGTGTTGATTCCTTGGCGGAAACTCCGAAGTCCGAGGCCTTGTCTTCTTCGTCCGTGCAACAGGTTGCTTCGGCCGAATCGTCTGTATCCAAGGGGCGTGAAGTTCCGGTGCGTTACTGGGTAAATGGGGATTCCGTTGAACTGGAAGCTATTTTCGTAAAGATCGAGAACGATACGGTGTTCTTGAAAAAGCCGAACGAGGCGGAACAGAAGCGTATTGACCGCATCACCGATGAACAGGCGCTGGCGTTGCAGCAAAGCAACGGGCAGCAGGCCGACGATTCGCTGGAAGACGAAAACGACGATGTGGAAATCAAGAATGAACCGTCAGAAATCATCATGACCGACGCGGTCAAGGATTCCATGGCCGCTCAGTCCGATACGGCCTCAGCTCAGGCGGCCGCTCCGGTGGACGACGGCTCTGGTGACGACTTGGAAACGGCACTTGCCAAGGAAGACACCCGTCTGAAAAACGAGGAAATTGAGAAGTACGAAAAAGAACTTCGCGAACGCGAAATCCAGGATAGCATTGCCGCCGCAAAGAAAAATCCCTATATCAAGATTTTCAGGTTTGAGCTCAAGCGTCTTTACAATATGGAAGACGAGGTGATGATCGACCTTTCCCTTTCGAACTATATTGTTCCTGCCCTCAAGGGAAAAATCGAGAAGGATTTGTATCCGAAGGGTAAGGCGAACTTGTTCGTTGTTTCGGAACCCGAGGCGTGTTCGCTTTTTGTGAATGGCATTCCGCTAAAAATTGTCGCTCCCGATACCATCAAGAACATCAAGCCCGGAAAGTACACGATTTCTGTGATGAAGGTCTTGAAGGATGTGGAATGGTGGGGATCTGCGGTGGTGCGTATCAACGCGGATAGCCTGAACAAGGTGACGATTCCGGTGGTTCGCCCCTCGACAAGGCTTACGCTCAATACGAATCCCGAGGCGGTCGAAGTCTATGTAGGCCGGGAACCGACCGTAAATAAGATGCCCGACTATATGACCGATATCGTGGTCGACGATGTTCAGCCGCAGGTGGGCGCAACGGTTCACTTTAGAAAGGTGGGCTACCGCGATACATCGGTGACGATGGAAATCAAACCGTATATGCCTAACCTGGTGTATGTGGATATGACGCCCGTGCTCGACGACCTGGATTTTATCGAAAACCAGAAAGCTTTCGACAAGGAACGCGGGCAGCGCCGCATTGGGCGCGGTCTCTTGTGGAGTTCTATTGTTCCCCTTGTTGCCGGGGGCGTGATGTGGTACTTGGCGGAACGTGACTGGAGCAAGGCTGCCGATAAAAAGCATGCCTATGAAAAACTCGCCGCCTTCGATAGCGAAGACACGCGCCAGATGGTGAAGGACAACCATGAACTGAATGACCGTGGCGACACCAAGTGTGGCGTTGCGATTGGACTTGGCGCGTTAGGCCTTGGACTTTTGACGGCTGGTATCATTCTTGCATTCTAGCTAGTTCTCTGATACATGAAGATCTTGAAACGGTTGCTGCTGTGTTGCCTTTGGGGTGTTATGCTTGCAGAGGCGCATCCGCATGTGTTTATCGATGCAACCGTCAAGGTTATATTTGACAACGCCGGGCTTACGTCGGTAAAAACGCGGTGGGTGTTCGACGAAACCTATAGCCTTGTCATGATGTCTTCGGGCGACTCCGATGGCGACGGAAAGATTTCCGAAAAGGAACGTGATTGGTTTTTCGACAGAATACTTTCTCAGTATGCCGAAAACAACTACAACACCTATGTGCAATACGGGACGTCGTTTCTAAAGGCTCGCGAGCTGAAAAATTTCGATGCGACGTTCAAGAATAATCGGCTGATTCTGGATTTTGAGACAACATTCGACTGTCCGGTGGGGGATGACTATAAGATGCTTGTGGTTGCCGTTGCGGATTTGACCAACTATATGCTGATTACGCCCGATATGGAACAAGCCGATGTCGATGCCCCCGATGCAATCGATGTGGAATTCTTTAACGATGTCCTAAAGGGACTTACCGTGTTTAGGGCTTTTTCCCCGGACTTGGAGGGGCTTTTCTTAAGGTTCAAGAAAAAATAAATGAGATTCTTTCTATTTTTAGGCTGAAGGAGATTCACTGTGTTAAAAAAGATCTTTTCGATATGCGCCTTGGCTACGGCAGTTTCTTTTGCTGGAGTTGCCGATCCGACTCTTTACACCTCGGGGGCGGCTGAACCGGAAACCCCGCTGGTAAATATCAACTACGTTCCCAATGACGAACCCCTGTTTGCGGTTTCGATATACCCGTTCGATATGATCTGGGATGCCGTATACCATGTCCCTTCGGTAAAATTGTCCTTTGAAGGGTGCATCAATAGCAGTATGTCTTTGATGACGCAGCCGTCCGTAAAGATGGGGACAATCACAAGGGGTTCTAAGGATAATCCCAACCGTCGAGATATCGATATTTTCCTTCTCGAAATTTCGGAAGGCATTCGATTCTATTTCAATAGGGGACACCGCGGCTGGTTTATGGCAGGACACTTTGTCTATGACCGTGCAACCCTTGACTACGATTTCGAATATGATGAAGATGCTGATGTGACCTTTAAGGGGAATGGCTTTGGATTCGGCTTTTATGGCGGACATAAGACCCGTCGGGGACATTTCACCTCGTCTCTGCAAATAGGCCTGTCGTATATGCGTTATTCGATGAAGTCTAATGTGCGCGAAGACTTGGACCAAGCATCTGTCGTGAATGCGGAATTGGATATAAACTATTCGATAGGTTTCGCGTTCTAAGGGATAATTTTTTATTTTTGGTAAAAAAACTGGAGAATAAAATGCCTGCAATTCATCTTACTGCAGAAAATTTTGATCAAGCTATTTCGTCTGGCCAATTAGTTCTTGTTGATTTCTGGGCAACTTGGTGCCGTCCGTGCATGATGATGGGCCCTGTGATCGACGAACTTGCCGATGAATACAATGGACGCGCTGTTATTGCCAAAATTAATGTGGACGACGCCGGCGTGGGTGATATTTGCACCCGTTTTGGCATCACGAACATTCCCAATATGAAACTCTTCAAGAACGGGGTGGAAGTGGGTAACGTGGTGGGCGCTGTGCCCAAGGCAACCGTCAAGGGCGTTATTGACCGCAACCTGTAATATATTGAGAACTTTGAGTTTAGAACTTAGAGCTTAGTACTTAGGTAATTCTTCTAAGCTCTACCGCCTACTATTATGCTTACCAAACGTCTTATAGTTTGTCTCGATGTCCGTAACCGTAAGGTGACGAAGGGTGTCAAGTTTAAGGGCAATATCGATATCGGTGATCCCGTTGAAATGGGGGCGCAGTACAGTGCCGATGGTGTCGATGAACTTGTCTTTTACGATATTACGGCAAGTGCGGAAAATCGTCCGTGCGATATGGAAATGATTCGCCAAATTGCGCGTCGCGTGTTTATTCCGTTTGCTGTGGGCGGAGGTATCCGCAATTTGGACGACATGCATGAGGCGCTTTTGGCCGGTGCCGAGAAAGTTAGCGTGAATAGTCTTGCAGTGTTGCATCCTGAAATCATTGCCGAGGGGGCGAAAGCCTTTGGACGGCAGTGCGTGGTGCTTGGCATGGACGCTAAATTCGTCGGAGTCTCGGATAAGTTTAAAAGCGGCTACGAGGTCTATATTCGTGGCGGTCGACAGGCGATGGGCATCGACGCCGTGGAATGGGCGAAAAAGGCCGAAGACCTTGGTGTGGGCGAAATCTGCTTGAATGCAATCGATACGGACGGTGTTCGCAACGGTTACGAATTAAACATTACGGACCAGGTGGCTCGCGCGGTACAGGTACCCGTGATTGCAAGTGGTGGCGCCGGAACTCCGGCGCATATTGTGGACTTGTTCCGTAAGACTTCTGCTGATGCGGCGTTGGTTGCCTCGATGGTGCATTTTGGGGACTATACGGTTCCTGGAATAAAAAAAGAAATGCTTGCGGCAGGGATTCCAGTGCGCAAGAAAATGAACGGCGAGGTGTAGCTTGAACACTTCTGTTGCGGTCAAGATTTTCGAAGCTGGCAGAAGTGCCGGTGCTGACTTTGTCGAAATTTTCGAAGAAGAAACCCGTAGCTCGACACTCGGTCTGAAGTCTAGTCAGATTGAGTCCGCAACAGCGGGGACCGAATACGGCATTGGCATCCGTTTGATTTATGGAACCGAGGTTCTATACGGTTTTACAAGCGATGATTCCGAAGAAGCTCTTATAAAGCTTGTGCAGACGCTTGCCTTTGGACGTATCGCTAAAATGGAACAGGCGCCTATAGAGTTTAAGCCCGAAAAACGCATTGCCGACTATAATGCCGCTGCATTCAAGGATCCGCGTGTGCTGGGACAGGCTGTTAAACAGGATTTCCTGTTCCGAGCAGACCAGGCTGCCCGCAAGGTTTCAGACAAAGTTGTGCAAGTGGGCGCATCGGTGACCGATTCCTGTTCGACGTTCTCGCTTATGAATAGCGAGGGACTGAATTTGTTGATGAACCGTGCTCGCTTGCGTGTGAACGTGACCGTGACGGTGTCCGATGGATCCGAGAGGCTTACCTCTCACGAAGCTCCGGGTGGCTTGGGCGGTTATGAACTTTTAACAAATTATTCGCCCGAAGATTTGGCTACGGAAACATCGGAACGCCTGTTGCGAATGCTTTCGGCCGGTTACATTAAGGGCGGGCAGATGCCCGTGGTGATGGGCAACGGCTTTGGCGGCGTGATTTTCCACGAGGCTTGCGGTCATCCGCTTGAAACCGAATCGGTGCGTCGCGGTGCAAGTCCGTTCTGCGGAAAGTTGGGCGAGGCGATTGGACAGCCCTGCCTTACGGCAATAGATGATGGTACGCTCGATGGAGTGTGGGGAAGCCTTAAGTACGATGACGAAGGTACGCCCACCCAGCGTACGACCCTGATTGAAAACGGCATTCTGAAAACCTATATGAGTGACCGCGTGGGAGCCTCTGAAGTCGGTATTGAACGCACGGGGTCCGCTCGACGTGAAAGTTACAAGTATGCACCTGTCAGCCGTATGCGTAATACTTTTATTGCCCCTGGTAAAGATTCGCTCGAATCGATGATTGCTAGTGTTGATAACGGCTTGTACGCCGCCCGCATGGCGGGGGGCTCGGTGAACCCTGCGACGGGCGAATTTAACTTTGCCGTCGATGAAGGCTATGTTATCCGTAACGGCAAGATTTGTGAGCCGGTGCGCGGTGCGGCCCTTATTGGAAAGGGTCACGAAATTATGCCTCGCATTAGCATGGTGGGTAGTGACTGGGAAGTTGCCGCAGGTGTCTGCGGTGCAAGTTCGGGACATGTTCCCGTGACGGTCGGTCAGCCTTCCATTAAAGTCGATCAGATTCTGGTTGGCGGTAGATAATTTAACTGAATTTTTTTTGCAAAAAAAAACGCACCGTTGCAGAAGCACGGTGCGTTAATTCGTTGTTTCGAATTTCTAGTGAATTAGAAGTGAATCACGCGGACCTTGATGACCTTGTCGAGCTTGCCGAGTTTTTCGATAATGGAATCATCGACCTTGCTTTCGACGTCAACGAGGTTGTAGCCGATTTTGCCATTGCTCTTGTTGCTGAAAGATGCAATGTTGATGCCTTCGGCACCGAACACCTTCGTGATTTCAGAAATCATGTTCGGAACGTCCTGGTTGATCACCACCACGCGGCTCTTGATGCCAGCATGCGGATGATCGACGAGAGCCGGGAAGTTCACGGAATTGCGGACGCAACCGTATTCGATGTAGTCCTTCAATTCTTCGACAGCCATCACGGCGCAGTTTTCTTCGGCTTCTTCGGTGGAAGCACCGAGGTGCGGGAAACAGGTCACTTTGTCGTTCTTGATGAGGTCTGCATCCGGGAAGTCGCAGAGGTAACCCTGGAGGGAACCGGAGGCGAGCATTTCGTTCACCGGAGCCATTTCCACGATGCCACCGCGGGCGAAGTTCATGATGTAGCTGCCCTTGAAGCCGGCGAGGTTCTTGCGGTTGAGCAAGTTTTCGGTCACGCCCTTGATGAACGGAACGTGCACGGTGAGGAAGTCAGACTTCGCAATCACGGTGTCGAGGTCGGCAATTTCAACCTTGTTGGAAAGTTCGTGCATGTTGGCGGCGTTCGGATACGGTTCGTAGGCGATCACGCGCATGTTCTTCCAACGGGCATAGTTGGCGACGAGCACACCGATCTTGCCGAGGCCGATCACGCCGAGAGTCTTACCGGCGAGTTCCATACCGGCGAACTTCTTCTTGCCGCTTTCGACGGTCTTTGCGAGATCCGGATCGGTGGTGTCGAGGTTCTTGACCCATGCGGCAGCCTTGTCCACGTTACGGACGGCCATGCCGAGCACGGTCATCACGAGTTCGGCAACGGCGTTGGCGTTTGCACCCGGGGTGTTGAACACGCAGATGCCCTTCGCGGAAGCCTTGTCGATAGTGATGTTGTTCACGCCAGCGCCGGCGCGGGCGACAGCCAGCAGGCCGTCAAAGTTGTCGGTATCAACCTGGGCGGAACGCACCAAGATGGCATCCGGTTTTTCGACGGAGTCGGAAACCTGGTAGAACGAGCCAAACAGGCTCAAGCCTTTCTTGGAAATGTTGTTCATCGTCTTAATAGTTGCCATTGTATTGTCCTTTGTTTAAGTTAAAACTTAGTGATTGGTGGTTAGTGGTTGGTGATTAGGATCTATAATCGTGGCGTAGCCGCCCTGTTTACTAATCACTGTTTACTAACCACTTTTAGGGTTCTTGCCAGCGGCCTCTTTCCTTAATCAAATTCACGAGTTCTTCGATGGCGTCTTCTTCGGGGATGTTCTTCTTGACCGCCGTCTTGCCCTCGAACAAGGTAATGCGACCGGGGCCACCGCCCACATAGCCGAAGTCGGCGTCTGCCATTTCGCCCGGGCCGTTCACGATGCAGCCCATGATGCCAATGGAAATGTCCGAAAGATGTCCGAAGCGGGCCTTGATCTTGCCCATCACCTGCTGGATGTCGTAGAGGGTGCGGCCGCAGCTCGGGCAGCTGATAAAGTTCGTCTTGCTGCGGCGGCAGTAGGCGGCCTGCAGAATGTCGAAGGCCAGAAGAACGCTTTCCTTCGCGCCCTTGTAGCCGTCGATAACGACGGCATCGCCAAGACCGTCGGTGACGAGGCTTCCGATATCGGCGGAGACGCGGAGCGTTTCACGTTCGTTGTCGTTAATCTTGGCGTACAGGAGAATCGGGTCTTGGCGACCTGCTGCATCGAGTGCAGCAGCAAGGGCGCGCACGCCGGAGACCATCTCGGCGCCTGTGTAGCAGAACACAGAACCAGCGGGTACGGCAGAGGGATTCGCTGCAAAGCCTGCGATATCCATGGCGTCCTTAAATTCAACGATAGGCTTCTCGGAGAGGCTCGGCAGCGCAAATTCCGCGTTGCGGCGTTCGCCTGTAAGTGCAATCGCATTGGCCTTCACGCCGACCTTCACCGGATTTGCTCCGCCAATTTCCACGCCGGAAATTACGACGGGCTTTGTCGCTCTGCGTTCGTAATGATACGGGTCCTTTTCGAGAACCGGCACCGCGTAGCTTACCGGTTTTGTCGGGAGTGCGCAGGCCTTGATGAGTTCCTGTGCAACCGGGACTTCCGCCACCGGATCTTCGGTGAGCGACACGCGGATGGTGTCTGCAAGGCCATCGAGCAATAGTGCACCGATACCAGCTGCAGACTTCAGTCGGCCGTCGGCACCTGCACCCGCTTCCGTGACACCTACGTGGAACGGATACGGCTTGAAACCTTCTTGCTTGATGCGGGCGGCGAGCATACGGTAGGCGGCAATCGCTACACGCGGGTTGCTGCTCTTGAGGCTCAAAACGACCTGGTCAAAATGTTCAGCTTCGCAAACGGCGAGGTATTCCATGGCGCTTTCCACCATGCCTTCAATGGTGTCACCGTAGCGGTAAATCATGCGGGCGGCAAGTGAACCGTGGTTCACGCCAATGCGGATGGCGCGACCGAGGCGCTTGGCCTCTTGTACGAACGGCGTAAAGGCTTCTGCCACCTTTTCCTTGCCTTCTTCAAAAGTCTTGTCTGTCTGCTGATCGAGTGTCAAAATGCCTGTGTCGACAAAGTTACCCGGATTGATGCGAACCTTTTCGACCCATTTGAGTGCTTCGAATGCGGCTTTCGGCTGGAAGTGGATGTCGGCAGAAACCGGCACCTTGCAACCTGCTGCACGCACCTGCTTCATGACTTCTTCAAGTCCCTGGGCGTCAGCGAATGTCGGGGCGGTAATACGGACAAGTCCGCAACCCACCTTGGCAAGCGCCAATGTTTCTGCCACCGTACGCTCGACATCTTTCGGCTTGGTGGTGGTCATGGACTGAACTAAAATGGGGGCATTGCCCCCGATAAGTGCGTCGCCAACGCGAACTTGTACAGTTTCCCTGCGGACGGCATTGAAGCGGTCGGCAACATACGGGAATTCGCTAAACTTTGTCATGCTCTCAAATGTAGAAAAAAAGAAGAATGAAAACTCTTCATTCTTCTTTTTTCATTCCTAATTTTCTACGCTTCGTCTTCTTTCAGGCTGCTGTAATAAGCTTCAAGTTTGGGACGGCAGGCTTCAAAACAGTTCCTGAGAGAGGGGTCGAACTGGGTTCCCATTCCCTCGATGATGATGGAGTAAGCTTCGTCGAAGGACATCTCCGCTTTGTAGCAACGTTTACTGACTAGAGCATCGTACACGTCGGCGATTGCCATAATGCGCGCTTCGAAGGGAATCTCGGTCCCCTTGAGTTTCTTGGGGTATCCGAATCCATCGTAGCGTTCGTGGTGGTAGCGGGCTACGTTTTTTGCGATTCTGACGAAATCGGGAGATTCGACCGGTGTCAGCAGGTTTTCGACGATCATGGCGCCCTTTTCGGGGTGTTCCTTCATTTCTTCGTATTCCTGCGGCGTAAAGCGTCCAGGTTTTCTCAAGATACGGTCGTCGATTGCGATTTTTCCGATATCGTGCATCGGGGCGGCCGAAACAAGGCTGTCGTAGAAGAAATTGGACTGCCCAAGGCTCGTGTCCTTGCGCAAGTAGTCCACCAGAATCTGCACCACCTTGCTGGTGCGCTTGATGTGGCTTCCCGTATTGCTGTCGCGGTTTTCGACCATGTGGGCCATTCCGACCACCATCTGTTCCTGAATCGAACGGATCTGCGAGTCGTTTTCCTTAAGCATCAGTTCGAGACGAACATTGTTTGTTCCCAGCATGTTGATGTAGTTCTGCAAGCTGGTTTCGTCTTCGATTTTGAACAAAATTATTTTTTCGGAACTGGAAAGAGGGAGTTGACTAATCCTGATCTTGTAGTATTTCCCGTCATGTTCCAGCTTCTTTTCGTTTGTATCCTTGTCGTGGGGGAGTTCGTTAATCCACGAAATGAGAAGGTGGTTCAGTTCAGAGTTATCGGGGAACGTGTGGTCGATTCGGCAATCCTTAAGGTTCGGAAAAGTCTCGTAGGCGACGGCGTTACAGCCGAGGAAACTTTTCTTAGAAGAAATCAGGACAAAACTATCGGTATTTCGGGTTTCCAATACATGGGAAATGATTTGTTCGACATTATAACGCTTGACTCTATAGCAAATGTACAGAAGTGCGAACTGGTCGAATACGTAGACTGCCGGCATGACCATCGTGTCACTTTCGACGACTCTAGAAATGAAAAATGAAAGGATGGATACGGCTTCGATCGAAGAAAGTGCGATGAGGCTTTTGAACGAAACGTTTTTCTTTTTGATGAATGCGTAGACAATCAGACTTACGTTAATGATGACGAAACCCACCATTAGGCAATTGAAAATATCGTGCCCGATGCCGTAATCGGCGGTAAAGTTGCCGACGCCATTTGTCTGGATAAAGCGGATGGATTTATAGTAAAGTCCGTTGAATCCAACCGTAAGCGACATGCCGAAAACGATGAACACCAGAATGATGAGCAGGTCATGGCTCCAGGTGGGAAACTTGGTCTTGCAAATGGAAAGGCAGGCGTCGAACGTGAATAGCGGTAGGAAAATTGAACCGACATATATCATCTTGTTCGAGAGAATGGCCTGGTCCAGGTTTGTAGACAGAGCGAGTAGCAAGTGGCCAAGGCAGGCGATAAAAACAGAAAAAAACAGGAGCGAATAATGACCGTTCTGCTTAGAATTAACATGGTAGTGCAGCACCGTATTGAATGCTGCAACAACACAAAGAACTGTCAAATAAAAAATGACCATAAAATCCCATCGTCCCTTTTAGCCAATCAACCCGTTATAAATATAAATTAAGATTTTTGAGTTTATGCGAATATCCGTAAATTTTTGCACACTTTTGTGAAATTATGTGTAGAATGTCACAAAAAAAACGGAAAAGTCCCGTCCTGATTAAACGGACGGGACTTTTCTTGTCAAAATAACTTTGATTATTTTGTTCGATTAGGCTTCAGCCGGTGCTTCAGGTGCAGCCGGAGCTTCAGCAACAGGTGCTTCGGCGGCCGGAGCTTCTGCAGCGGGCTTCGGAGGGAGCAAAGCCTTCATGGAAAGCTTCACCTTGCCCTTCGGGTCAACACCGAGGCAGAGCACTTCGACTTCGTCACCGACGTGAACGACGTCTTCGACCTTATCGACGCGGTGGTCGGCAAGTTCGGAGATGTGCACGAGACCGTCGCGACCCGGGAGGATTTCGACGAATGCGCCAAACGGCTGGATCGTCTTGACCTTGCCCTTGTACTTGCGGCCCGGTTCGGGTTCGGCAGTGAGTTCTTCGATCATGCGGCGGCAGACTGCTGCGGCCTTGCCACTCGGAGCGGCAATGTCGATGTTGCCATCGTCGTCGATGTTGATGGTGCAACCCGTCTGAGACTGCATGCCCTTGATCACGGAGCCACCGGAACCGATGACGTCGCGGATCTTGTTGGTCGGGATGCGCATCTTGATCATGGTCGGAGCCTTTTCGGAAACCTTCGGACGCGGAGCGGCGAGGCCGAGTTCAGCCATCTTGCCGAGGATGTGCAGACGGCCCTGACGAGCCTGTTCCAGAGCTTCGCGCATGAGTTCCGGCGTAATGCCGCGGATCTTGATATCCATCTGGAAGGCAGTGATACCTTCGGCAGTACCCGTCACCTTGAAGTCCATATCGCCGAGGTGGTCTTCCGTACCGGTAATGTCGGTCAAGATCTTGATCTTGCCGCCTTCCTTGACGGAACCCTTTTCGGAGATGAGGCCCATGGCGATACCTGCAACCGGAGCCTTGATAGGAACGCCAGCGTCCATCAAGCTGAGGCAGCCACCGCAAACAGAGGCCATGGAAGAAGAACCGTTGGATTCCTGAATTTCGGAAACCACGCGGATGGTGTACGGGAAGTCTTCCGGCAGCGGAAGAACGGCAGCGAGAGAACGTTCGGCGAGGTGGCCGTGACCGATTTCGCGGCGGCTCATGCCGAGTCGCTTGCATTCACCCACGCTGTACGGCGGGAAGTTGTAATGCAGCATGTAGCTCTTGGAGCCTTCGCCCTGCAGGCTTTCGTAGCGCTGTTCGTCGGCCTTGGAGCCGAGCGTACAAACCACGAGACCCTGGGTTTCACCACGCTGGAAGATTGCAGAACCGTGGGCGCTCGGAAGTACGCCGAGTTCGATTTCGATCGGGCGGACTTCGGTCGTCAGACGGCCGTCGAGACGGACATCTTCGTTCAGAATCATTTCGCGCATAGCAGTGCGTTCGTAGTCGCTGAAGATTGCCTTTGCATCGGCAACGAGTGCGGCATCCTGTTCTTCGTCCTTGCCGACGATAGCGAGAATGCGTTCGTCTTCGAGCATCTTGGCGCAGAGGTCTGCCATAGCCGGATAGAAGTCGGTCTTCACCATGTTGGAGTGGACGTCCTTGTTCAGTTCGTCCCAAACGACTTCCTTCACCGTAGCGACGAGCTTGTCGTGAGTTTCGCCAACGTGCTGCGGCTTGAGTTCCATCTTCGGCTTGGCGCAGCGGTCCACCAGTTCCTGTTGGGCCTTGCACATGGCCTTGATTGCTTCGTGGCCGGCGAGAATTGCGTTAATCATCGTGTCTTCGGACACTTCGTAGGCACCGCCTTCCACCATGCAGACGGAATCTTCGGTACCGGCGACCACCAGGTCCAGATCGGCGCAGGCCATCTGTTCGTAGGTGGGCATCACGATGTTCTGACCATCGACCACGGCCACGCGTACGGCGGCAACCTGCTGTTCGAAGGGCAGTTCAGAAAGACCGATAGAAAGGGATGCTGCAGACACGCCGAGCACATCCGGTGCAAACTTGCGGTCAGCAGACAGAACCTGCACGATCACCTGGACTTCGCGCGTGAAGTTCTCGGGGAACATCGGGCGAATCGGGCGGTCAATAATACGTGCAGAAAGCGTTTCTTCGTCAGAGGGACGACCAGCTTCGCGCTTGCTGTAACCACCCGGGAGGCGACCAGCGGCGTAAGCCTTTTCGCGGTATTCCACAGTGAGGGGGAAGAAGTCACCTTCTTTTTCTTCGCCGTAGCAGACGGTAGAGAGCACGAACGCGTCGCCCATCTTGGCGACGGCTGCTCCGCGAGCCTGCTTGGCGATACGGCCCGTTTCGAACGTGATGACACGACCGTCAGGAAGCGTTACGGACACTTCCTTGGGGTCCAGCATCTTGCCGTATTTTTGATGGTATGCGTCAATAGACATAAATTTCTCCAGTTAGAAGAATTAGCCGCGCAGACCGAGTTCCTTGATCAAGGCACGCTGGGCGACAATGTCCTTTTCGCCGTAGTACTTGAGGAGGTTCTTGCGCTTAGAAACCATCATAGACAGACCGCGCAGGGAGTGGAAGTCCTTCTTGTGGGTCTTTGCATGTTCGGTGAGGTTCTTGATCTTCTCGGTGAGGAGAGCGATCTGAACGCGGACGTTACCGGTGTCCTTTTCGTTTGCTCCGAACTTAGCGGTGATTTCTGCAGCCTTTTCTTTAGTGATAGTAGCCATTATAGCCATTCCTTTTTTTGTTGTTTTGGCGGTCACCACCGTGGTGACCTGTTTCATTACATGTTTTTGTCCGAGTTTCTCTGCTCTAGCACCAGTGGAATTGGCGAATCTGGTCACAGGACCCAGGCAAAAATGCAATTTGGGGGTATATATAGAAAAGTGATTAGTGGTTAGTGGTTAGTGGTTTGGAAAAAAGGGGCAAAATGAGGTGAAAAAGGGTGAAAATTGACTTCTAGCAAGATTTGGGCTTCTTTTCTATATTTTAGGCCGTGGAAAGGAAAGACAATAATTACCTGTTTGATTCTGGCAACCTCTCTGAAGGGGCGCTTGCAAAAAAGCACCGTATCGAGAACGACCCCAGTGCCCGCACTAATATAATGGACTACTTGCCCGGCATGGAAGTTATCCAGTCGGACATTTGCGACAAGGTACTCGCCGAATTGGAAAATTATGACTATTCCAAGTATACCGGCAAGGACGTGAAGCGTGCTTTGGAGCATGAGCGTTGTACGCTCGAAGATTTCAAGGCGCTCCTTTCTCCTGCCGCTGCTCCGTATCTGGAACAGATGGCCGCGAAGGCGAAAATCGAGACGAGCAAACACTTCGGCAACAACGTCTACTTCTTTACGCCGCTTTACATCGCAAATTACTGCGAAAACTACTGCGTGTATTGCGGATTCAACTGCTACAACCATATCAAGCGTATGCAGCTCACCATGGAGCAGATCGAGCACGAGATGAAGGTGATTGCCGACAGCGGCATGGAAGAAATCCTGATTCTCACCGGCGAAAGTCGTGTCAAAAGTAGCGTGGAATATATTGGCGAAGCCTGCAAGCTTGCCCGAAAGTATTTCCGCATGGTGGGTGTCGAAGTCTATCCGGTAAATACCGACGAATACCGCTATCTGCATGAATGTGGCGTGGACTACGTGACGGTTTTCCAGGAAACTTATGACAAGGTTCGTTTCGAACAACTTCACCTGATGGGACACAAGCGTGTGTTCCCGTACCGCTTTGACTCGCAGGAACGCGCCCTGATGGCGGGTATGCGCGGCGTTGCCTTCTCTGCATTGCTTGGACTTTCTGACTTTAGGCGCGACGCGCTTGCTTCGGCACTCCATGTGTATTTCTTGCAGAAAAAGTATCCGCATGCCGAAATGAGTTTAAGTTGCCCGCGACTGCGCCCGATTATCAACAACGACAAGATTGACCCGCTCGATGTTCACGAAAAGGAACTTTGCCAGGTGCTCTGCGCTTACCGCATCTTCTTGCCGTACGTGGGCATTACGGTTTCGAGCCGCGAAAGCAAGGAATTCCGCAACGGCATCGTGAAAATTGCAGCGACGAAAGTTTCTGCTGGTGTTTCTACCGGCATTGGCGACCACGAAAGCAAGTACAGCGGCAAGGATGACGGCGAAGGCGGAGATGAACAGTTCGAAATCAACGACGGTCGCAGCTTCAACGCCATGTACAGCGACATCTCTGGCGAAGGCCTGCAACCTGTATTGAACGACTATTTGTACGTGTAGTTAGTATTTGAAGTTCTTACAGCCTATGTCTCCATAGGTCGAAAAACAGACTCCGTAATCCGAAAGAAGGGCTCCGCCTTTTCCACTGGACCTTTCGCGCATTTTTGCGCCGGCGGGAAGCAATGCAACCTCTACGGATTGACTATGTTCGTTTCCTCCAGTCCACTGGAATCTCAAGGTGAGGCGATAGTTCGTGTTGTTTCCACCTTGTGTCGTTATTCCTGATAACCCTGCACTTTTTCCGTGGTTTAAGAGGTTGCTCATGAATAACTGTTTCTTGGGATATGTGCGGTAATAGGTGTCGTTACCCTGTTTATACGAAACAGAATAATATGTAGCCCCATTTTGCTTATAAGCATTTCCGCCTTTGTTTCTTGCTGCAAGAATGTCTGCAACCCCTTCAAATCCGGCGTCTCTCAAGGCATCGTACCAGACTCCACTCTCCCCAATGATTTTGCTCATCTCTGAGCCACTGTTAATGCTAGAGTGATTGTTCTGGATGTTGGTGTGAAAATCCGGTCGTAATTCATAAACGAATAAGTCTAAGCCATTTTCGCTTGCCAATTTGTCTTTTAATTTTTTGAGATTGTCGTTCGCTTTGTCGCCTTTAGTGACAAAGTCACTTTGGTATAGGGCAGCCTCATTTTCCAGTAGAGCCCTGTTCAAGGCGTCGCGCAGATAGAACAGTTTCATCATATCGGCTTTTTCTTTGACTCTTTCGCTATATCCAATAAGCTTGGGTGCGGCCACGGCGGCAAGAACACCCAAAATCACAATAACGACCATAATTTCAATGAGCGTAAAACCGGTTTTGAGGTTCCCGTTATGAAAATGCGATTTTTTTGATGCGCGAATCATATTTTATCCTGTCTTACCATAAATATACTTTATTTAGTTATTAGTTCAAAGTTTTTTGTTGCTAGAGAGCTTTTTTGGAGTGTTTTTCTATTTTTAGGGTGATGAAAAAACTCGATACGACGCTTTATTTTATTACCGATAGTACGACGGTGCCTGAAAAACGCTTTTTGCCGGTGGTGGAAGCCGCCTGCAAGGGGGGAGCGACCCTTATCCAGCTGCGTGAGAAGGACAAGTCTACCCGTGAGTACCTGAAACTTGCCGAGGCGACTCACGAAGTGACCTTGCGCTACGGAATTCCCTTGATTATCGATGATCGTGTGGACGTCGCCCTTGCGATTGGGGCGGAAGGAGTGCACGTGGGACAGTCCGACATGCCGGTTCACTTGGCCCGGAAGCTCATGGGACCCGACAAGATTGTCGGGGCGACAGCCAAAACGGTTCCGCAGGCACTCGAGGCTTATGAACAGGGGGCTGATTACCTGGGCTGCGGAGCAATTTACCCGACCACGACCCATGTAAAAACCGTCATCACTCCGGTGGAAACACTCAAGGATGTCGTGAAGGCCGTCCCCATTCCGGTGAATGCGATCGGTGGACTCAACAAGGATAACCTCTTTGTGCTGAAGGGTTCGGGAATTGCTGGGGTATGTGCCGTGTCTGCGATCATGAAGGCGGCTGATCCGGAAACGGCGGCTCGCGAACTCAAGCAGGCGTTCCTGGATTTGGGCTAATCTTCCGAAATTTCTAATTTTGGTTTCGTGAAGTCTTTTTCCTCACAGTTTACCCGACTTCTCGTTGTAAACGGGTATTTCTCAAAAATAGCGCTCGCGACGGTGATTGGCCTTGTGACGGGTTTTGTCGCGGTGGCGTTTCATTATGGATTGTCGCTTGCCAATAAGCTTGTCCGTTTGCCCTGGACGGGGGAGGGGGCGCTCCCATGGTGGAGCTTTGCCGCAATGCCTATGGTGGGTGGCCTGGTCGTTGGCCTGTTGATTTTCCGCATAGCCAAGGCGCCTGAGGCGGCGGGGCAGGGGACGGACAACATGATTCGCTCCTTTCATTACCAGGGTGGGAGTATTCGCCCCCGTGTGGCTCCGGTAAAGTTTATCACGAGCATCATTACGCTTGCTACAGGCGGAAGCGCCGGTTACGAAGGCCCGATTACGCAGATCGGTTCGGGAATCGCCTCTACGTTGAGTGGGTTCTTTAAGATGCCGCAGTCGTTGCGCAGGCAGTTTACCCTTGCGGGAACGGCTGCGGGACTCGGGGCGATTTTCAAGGCCCCGTTGGCGGGAGCGCTCACGTCGGTCGAGGTGCTTTACCGTGAAGATTTTGAATCGAATGCATTCGTGACGTCGATTGTTTCTTCGGTGGTGGCGTTCACGGTGTATATCGCGGTGGTGGGAACGGCGCCGGCGATTGCGGGGGTCCCGGTCTTTCCGTTGACGAATGCCGCTGAGCTATTGGCCTGTGCGGCCCTTGGCGTTTTCTGCTTTCCGTTTTCGTATTTGTATGTGCGTTGCTACGCTGAATCTGAAACCCGCTTTGCTCGCTGGAAAATCCCCGACTGGATTAAGCCTGCTGTGGGCGGGGCCTTTATTTCGGTGATTATTCTTGCATACCCCGAAGTGGCGGGTGGCGGATTCGAATATATCGGCGAACTCATGCGCGGGCTTGTGCCGCATACCCTATGGGGCGTATTGTTGCTGCTTGCGATTGCGATCGCAAAGATTGTCGCGACTGCTTTTACAGTAGGTTCGGGTGGCTCGGGTGGAGTGTTTGGCCCTTCGCTTTTCATTGGCGGTGTACTTGGTGCGATGTTTGCGGGAATCTGCGAACTTGTTTTCCCCGGTGCGGTGCGGGCTCCCGAAATGTTTATCTTGGTTGGAATGGCAGCCTTTTTTGCGGGGGCGGCCAAGGCTCCGATTGCGGGCGTGGTGATGGTCTGCGAAATGACCGGGAGCTATAGCCTTTTGCCGGGACTCCTGATTGCCGCCGTGATGCATATCGCCTTTTCGCGACCCTGGAGCATTTACAAGAGTCAGGTGCTGAACAAATTTGCAAGCCCCGCGCATCGAAGCGACATGGATGTCGATGTGCTGAGCGTGATGACTGTCGGAGAAGTGATTGAAACCTGCGAGATGAAAACCCTCAAGGGAAATGAACCGCTTTCGGAGGTGCTGAAGTTCGTGGACCTGAATTATGTCTATCCTGTTTATGAGGGCAAGACCTATTTAGGACTTTTGGATATGTCGGTGGTGAAATCCGCCTATATTTCGTCTCCGGACTTGATTCAGCATCTGCTTGTTTCGGATTGTACGGTCAAGGTTCCGATGCTTCTGGTTTCGACGGACCTGCATACGGCATCCAAGATTTTCGCCCGTTTTTCAATTGACGAACTTTGTGTGAAGGACGAGCGTGAAAATGTGGTGGGGGTCCTGAGACATGCGGCCATTTTCAAGGCTTACGACCGTATTGTCAAACAGGAATTGCGGTAAGGCGTCAATGGTGCCTGACGCACTAGCCTTTACGAAATTTTAGGAAAGTTCGTTGACCGCTTCGAGATATTCGGCAAGATTCCGTGACTTTTCAATTTTCTTCTGGATTTTCTTGGGGATTTCTGTGTATGTCCAGAAGGGGCGAATCTTGTTTAGAATCTGTGCGCTGCCTTGCAAGCGGCCGGTATAGTCTGCAAGCATCTCGGTGTGGATTTTTAATAACGTATCTATGGGTGTTTCGCAGGGAATTCCTGCGTATTGAGCGGCGAGGACGGGGTTTGCCAGTAGCCCGCGTCCGATCATGATTCCCGAAAGTTTCGGGTACCGGGTCTCGATGTATTTAATTTGCTGTAGATTCGCCAAGTCTCCGTTAAAAAGGAGAGGATGCTTGCAGTCCGTGTAGAACTGGTCGAATGTGTTAAAGTCGAGCGCGCCCTTGTACTGCTGGATTCCAAGCCTCGGGTGTAGCGTGATGTGGGCGAGTGAGGTGTCGTTCAGCATCGGCAAGAGCTGCAGGCTTTCGTTAGGTTCTGAATACCCGATGCGCATCTTGATGCTGAATTGAACGTGCTTCTCGCTTGAAAACTGGTTGATGGCGTCGAGGATTTCGCGGACTTTTTCGGGGCGTGCAAGAAGCCCCGAACCACGACCGGACTTGGCCTGCATCGGGTAGAGACAACCCATGTTGATGTCGATTTCCGTGAATCCGAGGCCTGTGACGGTCTTAGTCAGAATTTCGAATTCCGCCCTATCGCGGACAATGATTTGCGGTATCAGGTGGTAAGGCTTTCTTTTGCTGTTTGTACCTTGTTTGTCGGTGCTTGCGCCGTCGAGCGTTTCGGCGATAAAATGCAGGTCTGTTTCGAGGTCGCGGAGATCCTTTTCTCGGACATTCCCCTTTTCGATTCTAAGAAAAGGCGTGTAGTAGGTGTCGATTCCCGGTGCGAATCTGTAGTGGGCTAGCCTGTAGGCGGATTCAGTGAATCCCTGGAGCGGAGCGAAATGGATGGGGAACATTGCTTACGAACAGCGGAGCACTTGGCCTGGACGAATCATGTTGCCCTTGATGCCGTTCAGCTGCTTGAGACGCGTAATCGAAATTCCATACTTGCGGGCGATTTTTCCAAGGCAGTCGCCGCGACGCACCTTGTAGTAGCGGTGCTTTGAAAGTTCTTTCTGAAAATCCGCTTCGACCAGCTGGAGCTTTTCTTCTTCGATTTCGGTCATTGCGTTGATGTATGTGCCGTCTGCGAAGTTGAATACGGTAGCGGGGTCGATGTAGTTTCCGTTGAAACGCATTTCAAAATGGAGATGCGCTCCGAAGGAGCGGCCCGTGTTGCCGCCTACGCCGATGGTGTCGCCTGCCTGCAGGGTGTCGCCAACGTTGACTTGCCAGCTCGCAAGATGTGCGTATAAGGTAGTTAGTCCGTTTCCATGGTCCATGATGACAAATTTACCGTAACCCTTGCGTCGGCCCTGGTTTCTGACCTTTACGACAACGCCCTTGAAGGCGGCTACGATGGTGCGGTCTTCACCGTGGCAGAGTCCGAGGTCTACGCCACGATGCATGCGGTAGGTGCGGATTCCGTAGGGGGCTGAAATGCGTCTGCTTGCCGTGGGGACAAAGGCGGTCGTCATGTCGAGGACAAGCCTGCTTGCGGAATCAACGGTCGCCGAGTCGACTGAATTCATGTCGGCAGCGAGTTCAGCTTCGGCGTCTTCGCTTTCTGCTCCGGCTTCGCTTTGGGCGAGGGAATCTTCGACCAAGGAGTCGGCTTCGGCGATTTCTTCGGAATCATTGGACTGCGAATCTGCGGTGGCCGTTTTTTCGGATGGATCGGTAGCGTGGGAATCCTTCGTAACGGGTTCTGTTGTGGCCTGTTCGGTGGTGTTGCCGATATTTTCGTTTTTTGTTGCTTCGGCGGGGTCAATGATTTCTTTTATGGACTTATCTTCGGTCTCGTTGGCGAGGCTTGTCTGGCCATCTTCGATGAGCGTTTCCGGATGGGAAGGAATTCCCATATCCTTGGCAAAAATAGCCAGGGGGAAAAATGCAATCAGGGTAAGGGTTGTCCATTTCATAAAAGTGGGTTGAAATTTAGTAAAAAAAGTTTTTTTTGCATTGCTATATTTAGAATATGTTTGGATTTTACCGATTCGCATCTGTTTGCCCGACGCTGAAAGTCGCCGATACTGCCTACAATACGGCTGAAATTATCCGTTGCGCCCGCGAGGCGATTGACGGGGGAGCGTCCTTTGTCGTGTTCCCCGAACTTTGCATTACGGGGTACACCTGTAGTGATCTGTTTCATCAGGAACTGTTGCTTAAGAAGAGTCTGGAATCGCTTTCGGAGATTGCGAAGGCTTTTGCGGATAGTGATACGGTGATTGCGGTGGGGCTTCCGCTTCGCATGTTCGGTTGCCTCTACAACTGCGCCGCCTTTGTGCAGAAGGGGAAGCTTGTGGCGGTGACGCCCAAAATTCATTTGCCGAACCAGCGCGAATTCTACGAAAAACGTCATTTCTCAAGCGGCCGCGATCTGTTGCGTGGCGGTGTGGCTGGGGTTGCGCCGATTTGCCGTGTCGAGGGCTTTGGCGATGTGCCGGTGACGAATTTCTTTACGGTGAAGGGCGAGGGTTCCGAGGTACGTGTCGGCGTGGAACTCTGCGAAGACTTGTGGACGCCGGTCCCTCCGAGCGGTGAACTTGCCCTGACCGGTGCAAACGTGATTGTGAACCTTTCTGCAAGTGACGCCCTGGTGGGCAAGGGCGACTATCGCCGCAACCTGGTGATGAACCAGTCGGCGCGTTGCATGGCCGCCTATGTGTATGCTTCGGCGGGGGTGCACGAATCGACGACGGACATGGTCTTTAGCGGTCACCTGATGATTGCCGAAAACGGGACGATGCTTGCCGAGACGAAAAATTACAGCCGCGAATCTGAAATCATCTACGCCGATGTCGACGTGGAACGCCTGAACATGCAGCGATTGAGCGAAGGCTCGTTTCAGGATTTCGATAGCCGCGAATTTTATGCGCGTGCGGCAAGTTTCGACGGATTGCGCTCGGTGGAGAGCCTCAAGTACCGCTTCGTGGCGCCGACTCCGTTTGTACCGGGGAACGCCGAAACCCGCGACCAGAACTGCAAGGAAATTTTCAATATCCAGTGTGCAGGGCTTGCGAAACGCATCGAGGCTTCGCATACCAAACGCGCTGTCGTGGGGCTTAGCGGTGGGCTTGATTCGACGCTTGCGTTGCTCGTGATTTCGGAAACATTCAAGTTGCTGAAACGCCCTGCAAGCGAAATACTCGTGCTCACGATGCCCGGCTTCGGAACGACGAAACGCACCAAGAACAACGCTGTTACGATGGCGGAACTGTTGGGCGTAGAACTTCGTACGGTCGATATCCAGAAGGCTTGTATGCAGCACTTTGCGGACATCGGCCATGACCCGAATACGCTCAATGTGACTTACGAAAATGTGCAGGCCCGTGAACGCACCCAAATTTTGATGGATATCGCGAACAAGGAAGGCGGTATCGTGGTGGGAACGGGAGACCTTTCCGAAATTGCGCTCGGCTGGAGCACCTACAATGCCGACCATATGTCGATGTATGCAGTAAACTGCGATATTCCGAAGACGCTCGTGCGCCACGTGGTGGGCTGGTATGCGGACCGCGCAAGGAACTTCGTTGCCGACGAAAAGACTGCCGATGAACTTTCCCTGGTTCTCCGCGATATTCTTGATACACCGGTTTCGCCGGAACTGTTACCTGCCGATGCCAATGGGCAAATTGCGCAGAAGACCGAAAGCATTCTGGGCGCCTACGAAATCCACGACTTTTACCTGTATCATTTTGCCAAGTACGGTGCGACTCCGCAAAAGATGTTGTTCCTGGCGAAGTATGCTTTTGCGGGGAAATATAGCGACGAGGAACTGGAAAAAGCGCTTGCCGTATTCGTGCGCAGATTCTTTACGCAACAGTTCAAGCGTAGCTGTATTCCGGACGGCCCGAAGGTCGGAACGATTTCCCTGTCGCCGCGAGCCGACTGGCGTATGCCCAGTGATTCGAGTTTCAGCGACTGGCTGTAGAAAAGAATTCTATTGCCGGGTGGCTATTTATTTGAATTCCTTGCACCACTTGGGGACGATTTCTGTCGCTTTACCTTGTACAAAAATGTCTGTGTAGGGGTCGCTGGTCGGAACTTCAAGGTTCAGGCAGGTGACCTTGGCTCCAAAACCCTTGGCGAAACTCTTGAATCCTGCAGCGGGGTAGACGACGCTGCTTGTACCGATGTATACGAATTCCTTGCAGTGCCTTAGGGCATCCTGAATTTCTTCCATGTAAAGCGGCTGTTCGCCGAAGAATACGATGTCCGGGCGGCTCATGGCTCCGCAGAAGGGGCAGCGCGTGTCCAGGGTTTCTTCGCCGTCGAACAGAAATTCGTGCTTGGGGTTGTGCTCGCAGGTCAGGCGCATCAGGTCGCCGTGCATGTGCAACACACGCTTGGATCCCGCGCGCTCGTGCAGGTTGTCCACGTTCTGCGTGACCAAGAGAAAATCGTCACCTAGACGTTTTTCCAGTTCGGCCAGGGCGAAATGCGCTGCGTTCGGTTTGTGTTCCTTGAGTCCCTTCCTTAAGAAGTTGTAGAAATCCTTGACGCGTTTCTTGTCGCGGTAGTAGCCTTCGGGGGTGCACACGTCGTCGATATTTTCGTGTTCCCACATACCGTCGTTGCCGCGGAAGGTTCGTAATCCCGATTCGGCACTGATGCCAGCGCCGGTTAAAACAACGAGTCTCGGAAACTGTGTCTTACTCATTAGCAGATATCTCCAAAGAACAAGGTTTCAGCCACGATTCCGTGTTCGAAGTCGGGCAGGTAAAGGCTTTCATTTTCTCCGTGGGCGTTGCATTCGGGGTCTTCGAGGCCCGTGAGCAAAATGGGAATGTTGCCGAATGTGTTGCGGAACAGCTCTGCTCCGGGGATACTTGCACCACAACCGATAAACTTGGTCTCGGACCCGTAGGCCTTCGACATGGATTCGCTCATTTTCTGGAAGAACGGGTGTGTGGTGTCGGTGACGAAGGGGTTCGCTCCATCTTCGGTCACGATACTGCATACAAGACCGTAGGGAACCTGCTCCTGCAGAAATTCGACCAACTGTTGCGTGGCGACATCGGCGTCCATGCCAGGGGCCAGTCGAATGCCGATGCGGGCGTAGGCGCTGTCTTGCAGAACGTTTCCGGCATTTGTGCGGCTACCGACTTCCATCGTGGTTACCACGATAGAGGGCCTGCGCCATAGTGATAAGAGAATTTCGTTTTCGGGAACTTTCAGCTGGACGCTTTCCAGAACTCCACCGTCGTTGCGGAAAATTTCTTCGGTCATGCCGAGGCTCTTGTAGCTTTCGAGTTCTGCTTCGGTCGGGGGAACGAGCGTATCTTCGAAATTAGGAATCAGAATGTTTCCCTTGCCGTCGGTGAGACTTGTAATCATGCGGCAAAGCACCTGACCGGGATCGGGAATGGGGCCTGACCAGCTGCCAGAATGGAGTGGAGCCTTGGTTGCCTTGAGTTCCACGTTCACGGCAATCATGCCGCGTAGCGTCGTGGTAATCGAGGGTATTCCCTTGGCAAAGTTTTCGAGGTCTGCGACAATGACGGCGTCGCATTTTAAAAGCTCAGAGTTTTTCTTCAGAATTTCGGCGAATCCCGCACTTCCGGATTCTTCTTCACCTTCAATCAAGAACTTGAGGTTCGGACCTTCATTTTTTTTCAGGGCGCGCACCTGTTCAAGAGCGGCGAGATGGACGACGATTCCCGCCTTGTCGTCGGCGGTACCGCGGCCATAAAGGCGGTCTCCCTGTTTACAGGCTTCAAAGGGCTTGGTGTTCCAGAGGGCTTCGCGCATGGGGGGCTGGACATCGTGATGGGCGTATAAAAGCACGGTCGGCTTGTCGGGGCTCGTGAGGCTTTCCCCATACACGGAAGGGCGTCCACTGGGTGGCAAAAGGAACTGTACGTTGGTAAGGCCTGCTTGCAAGAAAAGTTCCTTGACTTTTTCGGCGCTATCCAGAACGTATTTCTGGTCGAAGTTGTCAAAACTGATTGAAGGTATGCTTACCAGATCGCTCAGGGTCTGGATATAGGCGGGCATCTTTGCACGAACGGCAGCAACAACGGAATCAAATGCTTTCTGTTCCATAATTCAACTCAATAGACGATAAGAACGTACATCTCCATTTCTAGTCAATAAAATAGTAAACCTTCTGAAAAATGGTCGTTAATAATGGATATTTTCTATTTTATAGAGTGTAAGTTTTGGCAAAAGGAATTCCCATGTCTTTCAACTGCGTGAATCACGAATATTACCTGAACTTTGGCGATCGCATGCTTGCGCTGATTCGCCGTATTTTTCACAAGTATCCCGAATTTCGTCATGATTCCTTTAAGCACGTCGCAAGGCTTGCTCCCTATATTCCCTTTTTAGGGGGGCGCCCTGACTTAAGCAAGACGCTCAAAAGGGTCATTACGTTTCCGGACCACAGCAACTCGCTGTATCTCGGTTGCCCGATCATTTTGGCCGCGGGGGCAAACAAGACTGCGAAACGAATTTGCGATTATGCGAATATGGGTTTCGGTGGCATTACCGTAGGAACGGCCACCCGCAAGTTCCGTGAAGGAAATACGCACCGTCCGCGTATCGGTTTCTTGGAAAATGACCGTGCCATTCACAATAGCATGGGCCTCAACAACGAAGGGGTCGAAATTATCGCTCGCCGCACCGATGAACAGCTGACGCGTGCCCATAAGGCAGGACTTTGCGTGGGAGTGTCGGTGGCGGAAACTCCGGGGCTTACCGATGACGAAGAAAAGTTGAAGGACTTGCTTGAAAGTTTTGCAATCGCCTACAAGGCGGGCGACTACATCGAGATTAACGTGAGCTGCCCGAATACCGGCGAGGCTCGCGTCGATATGGACCTTTCGCTTACCGAACGAATCTTTGGCGAAATTATGAAGTACCGCAATGCGCAGGCCATCCGCAAGGCCGTGTATGCCAAGATTAGCCCGGACCTTTCGGAACGTCACCTGGTGAACATCATGGACATGCTCGTGCGAACGGGGGTGAACGGTGTTGTTGTTGGAAACACGTACCCGACGAAAAAGATGAGCGAATTGCCTGTCGAGGCAAAACTCGAAAACCTGACTCCGCTCCGTGACGATGGCGACTGCGGTGGTATGTCCGGTCGTCCGCTTTATGAAAACATGATGTGGAACGTAACCTATATCCGTACCCATTACCCTGAAATCAGCGTGATTGCCTGTGGGGGTATTGACCATGGGTTCAAGATCTTTGACTTGATCAAGCTTGGGGTGGATGCGGTGGAGTGTTACTCCGTCGTTGCTTTCCGCTGGATGGCGGCACATTCGATGCGCAAGGAACTCGAAGCGGCACTTCGTGAAACCGGATATACGACGCTTTCGGATTACGACGACCACAATCCGAAGCAGACCAAGGCCGTTTAACGAAACTCCTTCGAAACCCCACCATGATGTCATCCCCGACCTGATCGGGGATCTCTCTTAAAAAAGGATAATGGATTTGTTTGCGAAAACTTCTTTTATTCGGAATCTTTCTGTAGCGGTTCTTTTGACTACCGGTATTTCTTTTGCGGTTCCCTGGCTAGGGGCGACCTATAAAAGGACCACCTTCGAAAATCATCTTGCGATGAATGTGGAGGGGGTGCATCCTGAATCGGGCTGCTTTACGGCTGGAATGAAAATCGGAGACATGATTATCGGTGTCCAGGGGCAGACTCTTACGGACATTTCGCAGATTCGCTCGGCTGTTGCAAACCGCAAGGCCGGAGATAAAATCCAAATTGAAATTGTTCGTGATGGCAAGAAGAAAAAGTTGACGGTTCCCCTGACTGAACGACCGGATGATATCAGTAGCCTGACGGGTTCTGCCATTGGCAGCAAGATTGCGAAGTTCGGTGAAAATTTCTACAAGAACGGCGAAAAGCGCAAGGAAAAACCGAAGGCGACCTTGCTTGACTTCTGGGCGACTTGGTGCGGTCCTTGCCGCGCGACACTTCCTGTGCTTGCGAACCTGTATAAAAAATACAGCCCCAAGGGGCTGGAAATAATTGGTATTGCCGATGAATCTGTAGAAACGCTAAATGCGTTCTATGCGCAACAGCATGCATCTCCCTATCCGCTTTATCGTGATGCCACGAAAGAAATGTGGATGCGATATGGAATTCACGCTGTACCTACGCTTATGCTGCTAGACCAAGATGGCTATATCAAGCAGGTATGGAGCGGCGCTCCCACCGAAGCGATGATTGAGCGGATATTGAAGGATGTGATTAATTAATTACTCTACCGCGGCCTTTTTCTGCGTTGCAAAGATTTCTTCGTATTCTTCTTTGCTAATGCGTCCGTATGCGGTGGTGATTCCGCCGAATTCATAATAGGCCGAGTCGCCCTTGACGCTCATGCAGTAGGGCATGTCGAGCGAATTCTTTCCGCAAAGCTTACCGTCTTGAATCGTCGCCTGCAGGTCTCCGTTCACGTTACGGATAGTGAAGTCCTGGTTGTTTTCGGTTAGAACTTCAAAAATCATATTGGCTTCGCCTTTCCAGCAACCGGCATAGCTTGAACTGTCGTTGCCACAGCCGAAAAGGAACATCGAGGAAATAAGGGAGGCGGAAATTAGAATTGCTTTCTTCATACCCTTAAAATAGTATTTTTAGGTTCAAAAAAATGCAATTTTTTGTTAAACATTTGTATTTAATGGCCCCGCTGCTTGCGGTTTTTGCACTGATTGGCGTATACAGGCTTATCAAGGCGAATGACCGGCCGATTCCGCATTACGAACCCAAGCAAGTCGAAGACACTTGGTCTGCCGAGGAATATATGCGCCACCTGAACCTAAAGCCTTTTAACCAGCGCGAAGTTCATCGGCTGCTCCTCAAAAGGACCCGTCAGAAACCGGGTGTCTATCTTGAAAGTCTCCTCCCTGCGATGGATACGGCGGGAATTGAGGTGGTTCATTGCTTTCACCTGGTGATGGGCGATGAGTATGTCCCCGTGATAACGAGCGGAAACGATTACCCTTACCACAAGCGCGAATCAAAGCACTACAAGAACGCGGCCATGGATTTTCGCATCAAGGATGTCCCGATGTCTAGACGGCGTGAAATTGTCGAAAAGATTCAGGACAAACTTGGAGAACGTTTTCGAGTGCTCTGGGAAAAAGGGGAGATGGAGCACTTGCACGTGGAAATGGTGGAGTAGCGGTGTAACTGCTTACTTGCAGCAGCGGAAGCCGACGTTCGGGTACTGGTTCTGCGGGTAGAAGCTGAACTTGTTGTCGGTGCACTTGCTTTCGTTGTTGGTGTTCCACGCACCGCCTGCGACCAGGTACATGTTCGGGTGATCCTTGCTCGTGGTAGAGGTCCATTCCCAGAGGTTTCCGTTCATGTCGTACATGCCGTACCAGCTGCGGCACTGTTCCTTACGGCCACTGCGTTTTGCGGCCTTGGTGTTGGTGTTGCACTTGTTCTGCTTGTAGCTGTCACCGTAGCTGTAGCGCGTGTTGTCCTTGCTCTTGCAGGCGGCTTGCCATTCGGCGAGGCTGCAGAGGTGCTTGCCTTCCTGCTGGCACAGACTTGCGGCCTGTTCCTGGCTCACCATGTCGCGGGGGAGTTCGTCAGCCTTGTTCGGGTATTCGTAGGCGTCTACGCAAACGGTCTTGCCGCCGAGCGGAACGGGGTAGGCGTTCTTGCCGCAAATGTTGTCGCTTGCCATGTCGTACTTGGCTTCTTCCCAGGCGGTGCGGTTACCCACGGAGTCCATGGCGTAATAGAAAACGGAACCGGTCTTGTTGTATTCCATCGCCTTTCCCGCTTCTTGGGGGTGGAGCGTGTCGCCAATGGAGAGGAATGTCTTGCACTTGATTTCTTCGCACTTGACCTTGAGCTTGATCGGGTCGTAGTAGCGACCTGCGGGCGGAGCTATTTCGGCGACGGGCGGCACCTGGTCGGCGGCGCGGATGCTGTCCTGGATGCGTTTCTTTTCGAGCGAGTCAGCCTTGGCCTTTTCGAGAGCCGCCAGGGAATCGGCGATGCGCTGTAGACTATCGGCGCGAGCCTTGTCGATTGCGGCAAGACTATCCTTGATGCGGTTCAGGCTGTCGCGTACGTGGCGGATGCTGTCGCGGTTCACGTTGTTCTTGAGGGCAGCAAGCGAATCTGCTACGCGGAGGCTATCGGCTATACGGAGACTGTCTGCGATTCTAAGGCTGTCGGCGTTGAGCCTTGCCAGTGAATCTGCCATGCGGATGCTGTCGGCGCGGGCCTGTTCAAGGGCTCGGAGACTGTCGAGCGTGTGTCTGCGTTGCATTTCGAGTGCCGTTTCCTGTTCCTTGGCAAGGGCTTCTTGCTTGATTTGGTCCAGGTGGCACTGCACAATAAAGAGCGTCACCAGCAATAGGAACATCAACACGAGAATCGCGATGTTCTTTTTTTTGCGCTTATTCTTCAACTGTTCTTCGTTTTCGTTTGCCATAAAAGTTTCCTTAGATCCTTCGACTTCGCTGCGCTCCGCTCAGGATGACACGTCAGCTCGCTTTTTCTTCGGCGGTTTCGGCCTTCGCCGATTCGCGGACATCGTTAAAGAGCTCGCCCCAGTGGCGGATAATTTCTTGCTTGAGTTCGGCGACGCTGATGTTTCTGCGCAGCGTGTTACGGTAGGCGATAGAGATGTAGCCCGTTTCTTCTGACACCACGATTACAAGTGCGTCACATTCGGCGGCCAAAGCCTTGGCGGCGCGGTGGCGCATGCCGTAGCCCGCTTCTTTTTCGGCGTTACCCGTGGGCATAGGCAAGATACAGCCGGCCGCAACAATTCTCTTGCTGTTCATGATGACGGCACCGTCGTGTAACGCGGAATTCGGGAAGAAGAGGGCTCGTAAAAGTCTTGAGCTAATGCGAGCATCCAAAATTTCACCGGTGTCGGCGTAGTTACGGAGTCCCACGCGCTTTTCAAGCACGATCAATGCACCTGTGTGGGTCTTTGCCAAATCCTGGGCGGCGCTCGCGATGGTCTTGGTGATTTCGTCGAGACCGCTTGAATGGAAAAACAGGTTGTGGAAATCGAGTTTACTGGCGGCCTGACCGATACGGGTCAGGGCGCTTCGAATTTCGGGCTGGAAAAGAATCACGAGCGCGATAATGCCGAGGGTTGCAAGGTTGCTGATAAGCCACACGACGGTATGGAGTTCCCACCACTGCGCAATAATCCAGGCGAGAATCAAGAGTAATCCACCGAAAATCATCTGGGCGGCGCGGGTGCCGCGGAAAAGCAAGAAGATGTAGTAGATGATGATGGATATCAGGAGCACGTCCAGAATATCCGCCGGACGCACATCGATGATTCCGAATAGCTTAAACAGAATCATTTCTTAACGCCTCCAGATAAAGCAGGGATTCCTTGGCCTCTTTCACGTCGTGCACGCGGATGCAGCTTGCTCCACCGAGTACGGCAATGATTCCTGCCGTTACGGTCGGAATCAGGCGGTCGCTCGTTTCGAGTCCCGGCATCTTTCCGATGTAGGACTTGCGCGAGGTGCCTATAAGAACGGGGTAGCCGTCTTTCAGGAATTCTTCGGTCGATTTCATCAAGTCGATGTTGTCCTGCGCGGTTTTCCCGAATCCGATGCCTGGATCGATGCAAATCTTTTCGCGCTCGACTCCGAGGTCCAGAAGCTTTTTCACCTGCGACAGGAGTTCTTCGCGGACTTCCTGCACCACGTTCGTGTACGGCTTGAAGTCCTGCTGCATGGTACCGAAGTTTCCGCGGATGTGGTTGAGAACCACGGCGGCCTTGGTGTCTGCGACGGTCTGGAGCATGTTCGGGTCCATGGCGCAGGCGCTAATGTCGTTGATGATGTGTGCGCCGAGCTTCATGGTTTCTTCGGCGACTTTCGCCTTGACCGTGTCGACCGAAATGTAGAACTCGCGGGGCTTACCGTCGCTGCTGTAGCCGCTTTTGGCGAGGGCGGCGAGGCGTTCTACCACGGGGCATACGCGGTCCAGTTCTTCTTGCAGGCTGACTGGTGCGCTTCCTGGGCGGCTGCTTTCGCCACCGATGTCCAGAATTTCGGCACCCTGGTCTAGGAGCATCAAGGCGTGTTCGTAGGCAGCGTCAGGCTTGTTGTGCTTGCCACCGTCAAAAAAACTGTCCGGAGTCACGTTCACGATACCCATGATTAGCGGGGTCTTGCAGGGCAAAACCTTGTTCCCGATTTTCCAGGGGAGAGAACGACTATGATCCAGAACTTCTTTGAACATTACGAATTTTCCTGATGAGATTCTACGGTAGAGGTTTGGGCATCGCCGTCGCCTGCCGGGGTCGAGCCACTGGCGGGCGCGGGCTTGATTTCTGCGACGGGAGCGGCGTCTGTCACCGGTGCCACGGGCGGTTGTTTTCCCGGGTCGGGCGGTGGCGTATTTTCGCGCTTCTTCTTCGCTTCCATTTCTTCAAGGGCCTTGTACTGGCGGCTCTTCTTGGTGCCGGTCAGCTTTTCACCGGCCATCACGCGGTCAATTTCTTCGCGGTCGAGCACTTCGAATTCAAAGAGGGCTTCGGCAAGGTCAATCAACTTGTCCTTGTTTTCTTCGATGAGCTTCTTGGCGGCCTGGTCCAGACGCTTAATGAGGTTGTTCACCGCATTGTCGATCTTTTCGGCCATCATCTCGGACATTTCTTTCGGCTTAGAGATTTCACGGCCGAGGAACACTTCGCCGTCGGTGCGGCTGTAGCATACCGGTCCGATTTCGTCGTCGAAGCCCCATTCCGTCACCATCTTGCGGGCTAGTTCAGTAGCGCGCTGAATGTCGTTGCTGGCGCCTGTGCTCTGGTGGTTGAAGAAGATGAGTTCGGCGAGGCGGCCAGACATCATGATCATGATGCGTTCTTCGGCGTATTCGCGGCTGTAGCTTACCTGGTCGCGTTCGGGCAGACTCATGGTTACGCCGAGGGCGCGCCCGCGCGGGATAATCGTAATCTTGTGGAGCGGGTCGGAATGCTTGCACAGAAGCGTCATGAGGGCGTGGCCCGCTTCGTGGTAGGCCGTGTGGCGCTTTTCTTCGTCGGTCATCAGGAGCGTACGGCGCTCGGCACCCATGCTAAGCTTGTCGCGAGCTTCTTCAAAGTCGAGCATCGTGACTTTCTTGTTGTTGAAACGAGCGGCGAGGAGGGCTGCTTCGTTCACCAAGTTTTCGAGGTCTGCACCTGCAAGACCCGGTGTTCCCTTAGCGACAGCCTTCACGTCCACGTCGTCGGCGAGAGGCACTTTGCGCTTTTTCAGGTGAACCCTCAAGATTTCTTCGCGGCCCTTCAGGTCGGGGAGTCCCACCACAATCTGGCGGTCAAAGCGGCCGGGGCGCAATAGCGCCTTGTCGAGCACGTCGGGGCGGTTGGTCGCGGCAATCAAGATGACGCCTTCGTTCGCGGTAAAGCCGTCCATTTCCACCAACAACTGGTTCAAGGTCTGTTCGCGTTCGTCGTGACCGCCACCGAGACCCGCACCACGCTGGCGACCGACGGCATCGATTTCGTCGATGAACAGAATACACGGGGCGTTCTTCTTGCCGGTTTCAAAGAGGTCGCGTACGCGGCTTGCGCCCACGCCAACGAACATTTCCACAAAGTCGGAACCGGACATGCTGAAGAACGGGACTCCTGCCTCGCCTGCAACAGCGCGGGCAAGAAGCGTCTTACCGGTACCCGGAGGGCCAACGAGTAAAGCTCCCTTCGGAATGCGTCCGCCGAGGGCATCGAATTTCTTCGGGTCCTTCAAAAATTCTACAAGTTCCTGCAAGTCCTGCTTGGCTTCGTCGCAGCCTGCCACGTCGTTAAAGGTGGTCTTTTGCTTGCCGTTCAACTGTTTTGCCTGGCTCTTGCCAAAGCTGAACGGACCCTTGCCGCCGCCACCCATCTGGCGGTTCATCATCAGGTAGAAGAATACAATCAGGAGAATTGCAGGCAAAAATGCGACAATCGTGTCGAGCCAGGTGCTGGATTCGTGAATGACCTTGACTTTGACGCCCTTGAACATTTCCCAGGCGGTAATCTGGTCATTGGAGACTTCGAGCATGTGGCTACGGAAAGCTTTTGTGGTTCCGTTGTCACTTGACTTGGTGAAGCGGGCGAGGGCACTCTGGTTCTTTTTGGCCTCGGCAATTTCGTCGGGGCTCATTTCGCGCTTGCCTTCGATAATCACTCCGTCGGGGGTCTTTTGGAGCGAAAGTTCGGTAATGACCTTGGTGGAATCTCCCATCATGGCCAAGAATTCGGTGCGCGTAATGTCCGATTCGCCATCTTTTCCGGCGAGCGGGAACATGACGAACAGCAAAAGTATCATCACCACTAAAATGATAAAGTTCTTGCTACGGTATGGGGGTGTAGGTTTTCCTTGACTCATAAAATCCTTTTATACGTTCAATTGCAAGATACAAATTTTGTGGCCTCTGCAACGTCCTTGAATTCGCAAATCAAGACGGTTGAGCCCTTTTTGACGATAGAACGCTTGCGGTAAGCGCTGCGTACGGGAATTTTAAGATGCGCGGGCTCTTTCTGGTCGTAAAAGAATCCTATCGGAAAGCGAAACCCAAGCTCCGAAAGCCACAAACGGAACATTTCCGACAAGTCCGCATCGGCATGGTCGATTTGAATTTTGCGAAGTTTTCTCTTGTCCAATGCGATGAGTGACGAGGGGCGAGAAACGGGAGATGTGTCATCCTGAGCTTGTCGAAGGGTCTCTCGAAACATAGCATCGCATTTATCCATTACCTTCGCGTAGGCCTTGTCGGCTAGCGAGGCAATCCTACACAATTGCGTAGCGGCGTCACGGTATCCTCTTGCGAGCTGTGGCAGGTAAACATGGCGCACCTTGTTCCGTGCGAATTTTACATCGGAATTGCTTTCGTCTTCGCACCACTTTAGATTGTTTTCGCGAGCATACGCAAGAAGCTCTTCGCGAGTGACGTTCAGGAATGGTCGGAAGATGTTGTCTCGTACTTCCTGAATGCCCCGGAGCCCTGCGAGTGTTGTTCCTCGGCGGAGTCGCATGTAAATGGTTTCCGCTTGGTCTCCTGCATGATGCGCAGTGACAATGACAAATGAGGGATGAGGTGTGAGGTCGCAGCCTTCGGCTGCTTTGAGGTGTGGGGTATGAGAGACAAAAGACGAGAGACGAAAGACGAGAGATGTGTCATCCTGAGCGGAGAACCGTAGGTTCGTAGTCGATATACGAAACTTGTCAACTTGTTGACTTAGTTGAGTTAGGTTCGAAGGAGCAGGATCTAGGATGATTTCTGCCAGAGCCTTATATCTTGCTTCCCTCGCATTTTCTTCGAGCGAACCCTCGGCATTTTTTAGCGCATCGCCATTCAGCTTCTTCAAGAAAAACGGAATGTTGTGCACTTTCGCGAATGCCTCGACAAATGCGGCGTCGCGGTCGGCGGTTCCTTCGCGCAGTCCGTGGTGTACATGTGCGATCCCCAGCCATTCGATGCCGAGCGTTTCGCGGTTTGCAATGAAATAATGCGCGAGGCAAATAGAATCCAACCCGCCCGAAACTGCAAGCAGCAGGCGCTTGAAACCATAATCATGGATTCTTTTTTGGATGCTTGCAAATTCGTCGGTAATCATTCTTATTTGTTAATTCCTTGCGACCGAAGAGAGAATTCTTTTGGTCTCTCCTGTCACATTGCTGCGAATACATTCGTAGTATTCTTCACGGTTGTCTGTGCTGAAACCATCAACAGGGCCGTCTTTGTAATGAAGGGCTTCTTCGGTGCTGTTGCGTGCGCTGAGCAAAAAATCTGCATTTCCCTCTAGGCACTGTTCCTTTGAAATGGCGCCTAATTGTTCGTGCTTTGTGCAGGTTTTACCATTGCTGGAGAATGTTTCATAGAAATTCATGCCGGTCTGGTCGAATTTGTAGGAACCGTCTAATACAAAAGTTTGGCTACCAACGGAAAACTCCTTGTTTGAAACAACTTTTATGACTTGTGCTTCTACGAGAGAGTCTATGTGGAAATCGCTGATGTCGAAGTCCAAATAGTTAGCCAGAATGCTGCCCAACCTTAACTTGCTTTCTGTGATATTACTTGGGTCAATGGTGGTCGTGTTGTATACGGAATCCTGGGTGATGGTGATTGTTCTTGCAATACCTTTCAGGCCGCCGATAGAGGCGGTGCATTTGATTTCAGTTTCCCCGATAATTCTCTGACAGCCTGTTGCTTTCCACTTGCCATAAATGCCGTTATGTTCGGTGCTTAAGGACAATGTTTCAACGTTCTTGTAGGCGTCGTAAAACATCTGTTCATCAGGATCGTCAGATACCATTTTTTTGACAGGTCCTGTCCACATGGAATCTCCGACAATGGTAATCTTGTTTGTGTCGAGAGCCGATGCATTTTCTTCCCATGCGAATGTTTTGGTGCCTGCGTGGTAGTTGCAGGATTCTAAACCCTGGTAAAAGAATCCTGTGGTTTCGTCATACCGATATGCCATGGCGTAGGTGTAGCCTTCGCCAAAGTCTATGCTAACCGAGGGATTTATTGTATTCTCTTTTGATGAAGAAGATTCTTGAGATTCCGAAGAATTGATGCTAGAACTAGAAGCAATTGCTTCGCTAGATGAAGAATTTACTTCTTGATTGCTAGAAGATGAGTCCTTTGTATTTTGAGATTCTGATGAAGAGGAATCGTTTTCCTCTGCAGAAGAACTGAGAGTCGTTTCTTCAGAAGACGATGAAATGTCATCTGTTGCCGACGAAGAATTGTCATCGCCGCAGGCGATAAGCATAGCACTAGTCATTGCAAATGCAAATAGCTTTTTCATAATGTTCACCTCGTATAAAGCCTTTCCAACGTAAATCTAAAAAATTATATTTGTTTGTAAGGAGGCCGTTATGGCTAAAAACAAAGCGAAGGCGCTCGGCAAGGTTGTCGAAACCGCCAAGGAAAGCGCAATGCTCAGAACGCTGCGCATTGACGGCTCCCAGAACGGAGCCACCCTGCGGACAAGAATCGTCCGCGACAAGACGAAGTACACCAGAACCCTTAAACACAAGAAATCCCTCGCCGAAGCGGGGGATTTCCCTTTATTGAATTCTTATTTCAAGTTAAACTGCTTGAGACATTCTTCGAATTCTTCGTTATTGGAACTTGATCCGTAAAGTTGTTTGACGAAGTCCCGATGAATGTTGCTGTAATCGCTTCCAACCTCATCTTGACTGTGGTCGCCGTTTTCGCAGTATTCCTGCGTTAATTCGATATTTTTTTGCCACAAGGTGCAGGTGCTTTCTTGGTAGGTTATTTTTGTTGTGAATGTGGAAATTTGCGAGGGGTTCATCTCTAATGTGTGGTCCATCGATATCTCTAAAATTTTGTTGTTGATGGACAAATCCGCCTTATTGTGATCCTTGGCGACTATCCACATATCGCTGTCAATAAAGGTGGTGTCGGCTGAAAGTTTCTTAATATTTCGAAGATAATCATTGCAGAGTTCTTCTTTTTGCCCGTCATTAAATAAATTATAGATGACGCTGCAATATTGGACCGGCTCGGGTGTGTAGCTTGATCCCGTGATTTTAGTGCGAGTCGTTATGGTTTTTTGCTTTGGTGTCAGTTCTAGCGTGATTTTATAGTTGGAAGGAATCTCTGTGAATTCACCTTGATAAATCCTTCCGACACATTCCCATGTCGAAAAAATGGATTTCGAAGAACCGATATATAGGGTTGCTGCTTTGATGGTGTCGCAGGCATCTCCGATGTAATCACATTCGTATAGGGTGTCGTTTGACATCTTGTAGCCAAAGGAATTAAAAATCATGTATTTGAGCGAATCGTTGTTGTATCCTGCTTCTAACACCAATTCGTCGTACTTGTATACGCCCGTGTAGTCTTCGGTGTACCATTTGAATGAATTCGTGGTGGTATCGTAGTCGCATTCTTCTTCAAGAAAGTAGTATCTCAAATACTTTTCATCGAAGAATGAAAAATTGTCGACATCCACTGTAGTGATCCAATTGTCATCAGAAATATTCGAAGAAGATGTCGGCTCGTTATTTTCCTCGGAAGAAGAACTGACACTTGATTCTTCCGAAGATGAAAACTCGTCATCATTTGCCGATGACGATTTGTCGTCGCCGCAGGCGACCATCAGCATTGGGATTAGTATAAGTGGGAAAAGTTTGTTCATGATTCTCCTCGTAATTTTTTATGATAAAATAATAAAAATTCCTCGCGCTGGCGAGGATTTCTTGCGGATTCTATTAAACAAGGAGCTTTTCGACTGAATCGGGCTTGGCGTCAGGTAGACTATTTCCCCGTTGTGGCGAGTTTCCCGTAGTATTCGCGGACGTCGTCCCAGCGGTAATAGGGGGCGGCGGGGCAACTTTGTTTTGGTTTTGGGGATGAGACTTGGTTCGCTTCGGCAGGCTCAGCGACCTTACTAATTCCACATGTCACGGGCAATTTCTGCTCTATTTCGTTGAGCATTACCTTCACCAGAATGGGGGTGCCTTTCTTCGCGGACTTATAGAAGATAAATTGCACGTTCGCGGCCATGGGACTGATTTCATAGTCGCGCCAGACCGTGTGCAGGTTTTCCATGTCGGAGGTTTCCACGCCGGCGGTGCCCAGCTGCAACAGGGCGACAAACGGAAAAATCACCGTGTCGTGACCGAAGCGGAGCGTTGTTGTTGTCTTTTTCGCAGGTTTTGCTGTTTTGCCTGCTTTGGTCGTGTCCGTGGCAATTACCTTGTCTGCTTCGTCCAGAACGTTTTTCAGGAGCGGGCGTGCATTTTCGAGGCCCTGTTTTTGAGCGAAGGGATTGTTGCCGAGAACGCTATACCACCAAGCGTTCTGTGCGTGCCAACGGGCGGCAAGATCTTCGTCGGTCCACAAGTCGTCAAAGCTGAATTCGATTTCGGGACTACCTTGCAAGCTGTTGCCGATTTCATAAATTTTGCTGAAAAGATCACCTGCATCCACATTTTTCTGGATGTAGCTGGAATCGTTGAAAATAGCGCGCATCATGCGAGTCGGATTAACATGGCTATAAAGTTTTTCGTTTTCCTTTTGCCATGCGGGCGTATTCGATTCGTTGATAATCTTGCCAAAATCGAGCGGACTGATAAAACTCATCAGGTACTTGCCAGATTCCTGGTGAATGTCCAGCTTGGGCTTCTGGGCGCGGAGCTCTTCAAGGAACGCCGCCATGCTGACGACGCAGCGCACACTGGTACTGGCGAAGGCTTCCACGTAGGCGTCGCTCTTGAACACTTCGGGGAAATTTTTCACCATACGTTTCGCGATTCCCTGGTGCTGAGCTACGCCAAGCTGGGTTAGGTCGCCTGCACGTGGGGCGGCGTATTCATCCAGATACTTGGCGCGTTCAAGCAGGCTCTTGCCGAGGTTCGTGAGTTTGCTTAAGGAATCTGCCTTCGCGAGCGTGTTGTACAGGGCGTGGTAATGGTCGGCCGGCTGGTGGAATCGGCTGCCGTGTCTGCCGTAATGGCTCAGGTAAAACGGCTTGTAGCCGGTGGGAACCTTGGTGTATTTTGCGGTGGGAGTGGGGTAGGCGTAGTAGTTGCTTCCCATCTGGTGACGGTCTTGGGCAAATCCCGAAATCGCCATCGTGATTAACAACACGAAGATTTTTTTCATTTTATTCTCCCGTATCCCACATCACTCACACAAATCGTTTTATTTGTCGCAGATTTTGAAAAAGCAGCTGCGGGCACCGGTGTGGCAAGCCACCTGCGGGCCCTGCATGCGAACCTTAAAGAGCAAGGCGTCGCTGTCGCAGTCGGCGGCCCATTCCACGACGGTCATCACGTTTCCGCTGGTGTCGCCCTTGTGCCAGAATTCCTTACGGCTACGGCTCCAGAACACCATTTCGCCACATTCGTGGGTGCGGCGGAGAGCTTCTTCGTTCATCCAGGCCATCATCAGAACGTCGCCCTTGTCGGCATCTTGAACGATTGCGGGGGCAAGTGCAACGCCGTCCACAACGACTTCGAATTTAATCTCTTTAATCAGTTCGTCAAAGTTCATCTTTCGTCTCTCGTCTGTAGGCGCAAAGCGCCGTTCTTTCGTCTAGTTAACCTCTCACCTGTCCGTTTCCGCGCAAAATCCACTTGTAGCTGCAGAGGCTTTCCACGCCCATGGGGCCGCGGGCATGCAACTTGTCGGTAGAAATGCCCACTTCGGCGCCGAGGCCGTATTCTCCACCGTCTGCAAAGCGGGTGCTTGCGTTCACCATCACGCTGCTGCTGTCCACGTTCGCGACAAAGTAGTCCTGAACGGAGGGGTCTTCGGCAACGACCGCTTCGGTGTGGCGGCTGCTGTTCTTTTCGATATGGTCGCAGGCTTCGGCGACGTTGTCGACGAACTTGACGCTTGCCTTGAGGGCCAGATATTCGTGGTGGTAGTTGGAGTCGTCGCCAATATCCTTGATACGGCTGTCGTGGCTCTGGGCGTCCTTGTTGCCAAAGAGTTCCACGCCGCGGTCGGCGAGGCAATCGATCAATTTCTTCGTGGTGGCCGCGTCGATATGGCGGTCGATAATCACGCATTCCATGGCGTTGCACACGCCGGTGCGCTGCGTCTTGGCGTTAATCAGAATGTTCACCGCCTTGTCCATGTCGGCGGACTTGTCCACGTACACATGGCAGATGCCGTTGAAGTGCTTGATCACGGGAATCTTGCTCTGTTCTACGACTGCGCGGATCAGACGTTCACCGCCGCGGGGAATCACGAGGTCGAGGCAGTCGTTGCGCTGCAGGAGCATACCCACCAGGTCGTGGCTCGTTTCGGTCACGAGCTGCACGGCGTCTTGGTCGATGCCTGCTTCGGCAAGGGCTTCGTGGAAGATTCCGGCGAGGCACTTGGCGGAGTTGAGCGATTCCTTACCGCCACGCAAAATCACGGCATTGCCCGCCTTAAAGCAGAGGCATGCGCCATCGATCGTTACGTTCGGGCGGCTTTCGAAAATAAAGAATACGGAACCGATAGGTACGGCGATACGGCTAATCTTGATGCCGTTCTTGAGTTCGCGGCTTTCGAGAACCTTGTTCAGCGGATCTGCAAAGGAGGCGATTTCTTCGGCACCCTTGGCCATGGCCTCGATGCGGGCGTCGTTCAAAGTCAGACGGTCCATCTTCGAATCGTCGAGCTTTCCGGCGGCGGCTTCTAGGTCAATCTTGTTTGCAGCAAGGATTTCTGGCTTACGGTCGCGCAAAATCTGGGCGACACGATTCAGCACGGCGCTACGCTTTTCACCCGGCAGGGTACGGAGCGTCTTGCTTGCCTTCTGGGCATTTCTGGCCAGAAGGTCGGAGTATTCTTCCAAGTTGGAATATTTCAAATTGGACTGTTCCATAAGCCGTTTTTATCCTTTTTTGAGCACTTTTTGTTGTGTTTGTCTAATTTTACAATATAGAAACTTGTCTTTTGATAGACAAGAATATATCTTCAAAATACAGGTTTGATTTTACCCGCGACGTTGATGGGTTGTCGCAAGGTATCGGACTTGGGTGTTTAGACTCGGTGTAGTCCTTTTCTCTCGGGGACGCGCCGAGTCTTTTTTTATTTCTTTTCGATAAGTTCCAGAGCGAGTTTCTTCATTCCGTTGAAGTCCCACTTGCCCGATCCGAGCTTTGGAATCTGATCGACGTTGAATACGGCACCCGGCTGCATAAGCGGCGGAATGCCCGACTTGCGAAGTGCACGGGAAATTTCTTCGGGATCGCCGTCCTTCACCAAAAGGACGATTCGTTCGCCCTTCGCGGAATCGGGAACGGCTGTCACGGCGAATTCGTGTTCTCCCATAATTCCGGATTCGGCAATGCGGAACTCCACGGCGGTGAGAGAAATCATTTCGCCACCGAGCTTGGCAAAGCGGCTGTAGCGGCCGAGAATCTGTACAAAGCCATCCGGGGTAATCTTGCACTTGTCACCCGTCTTGTACCAGCGGCGACCATCGATTTCAAGGACGACGTTGTCGGTCTTTTTCTTGTCCTTGAGGTAGCCTTTCATCACCTGAGGCCCGGTAACCACCAACATGCCTTCTTCGCCGTTGGCCAAGAATTCGTTAGTCTCGGGGTCGATGATTGCGCACACAGAACCCGGCACCGACATGCCGATGCTCGAGGTATCGCTGCATTTTTCCATGGTCAAGAAATCGTCCAGCAGTACGTTCGGGGCGTTGAGGGTTGCAAGTGGTGTAAGTTCGGTGCACCCATAGCCTTCGTAAACATCCTTGCCGAACTTGAGCTTGAAGGTCTCGCGCATTTCGGGGCGGAGCTTTTCGGCGCCTGCGATAATGTAGCGCAGAGAATCCAAGCACATGGGGTGAACCCAGCGGTTAATGGCAATGGCGCGCAGGAATGTGGGCGTACCCATCATGATGGTGGTCTTGTACTGGGCGCACACGCGGGCAAGCGTCTTGATGTCCGTCGGATCAGGGCAGAGCACCATAGGCACACCGTCCAAAAGCGGCATCATATAAGTCATGGTAAAACCGAACGAATGGAACAGCGGGAGTAACGATGTCATTACGTCGGTACGACGAAGCTTGATAATGTGGTCGCCTTGCTGGGCATTCGAAATCACGTTCTTGTGGGTGAGTTCAACACCCTTCGGCGTACCTTCGGACCCCGAACTGAAGAGGATGACGGCGTCGTCGTTCAGGTTTGCCGAAGTAAACCACAAGCGGCGCAGAATCGCAGCCGGACAGAAATGGATGATGAATGCCGAAACAAAGCGGCAGATGGTAGACATCTTGGCTTCTTCTTCGTCCAGGTAAATCATCTGGCACTTGTCGGCGATTTGTGCGAAGGCGGCGTTCTTTCCGCAGAGCTTGTCGAAGAAGGCGTGTGTCGTGACGACGGTGGTGAGGTCGGCTTTTTCGATGCAGCCCAAAATCGTGTCGACCGGGGCGGAGTAGTTCAGGTTCACCGTCGTCTTGCCGGTGCCGAGAATCGACATAATGCCAAGGGCCGCATCGCGGCTGGTGGGGAGCATAAAGCCCACGTGGCAGTCGTTTTTAGCGGCAGACTTGATGATTTTGCCGAAATAGTGGCACAGGCGAATCATGCCGTAGCCGTTCACGTGGTTGCCTGCCGGGTCAATCAAAATGACGCGGGAACGGCGCTTGCGCATGGCCTTGAACCACAGCGGAACAATGGAAGCGGAACAGTCCATGGCGGCGTTCCAGATGTCGGTGTCCAGAAGTTCGAGGTCGTGGCGGATATCCTTTTCGGTGGCGCTTGTCGGGAGTGGTTTCGAAAAACCGACGCTGATGACGCGGTTGAAGGACTGCGGACGGTTCACGCATTCGCTTGCGTGGCTGTAGCGGCTGCCCCAGAGCCCCTGGATGTAGAACGGAATGATCTGGGCTTCGGTGCCTTCGATAGCCTTGGAGTAGTCGAGCGAGAAGGTGGATACGAACGGGGTCTTGGAGACTTCGCCTTCGGGGAAGATGACGACCGCTTCTCCGTTCAGGAGCGCCTTGTGGATTTCTTCCATGGCGGGTGCCGGGTCGCGGCGGTTGATGCTAATTAGGAACTTGCCGTGGAAAAGCCAGCGCTGGTACCAGTCGGCAAAGGTGTTGCGGTTGCTTGCAATGCGGAGTGGTCTAGGAGATGCAATCTGGAGAACTGCCCAGTCGATAAAGCTGAAGTGCGGACCCACGAGAAGTACCGGACCGCTTTCGGGAATGTTCTGGACGCCCATCACCTTGACGCGATAGCGGAACACGAAGGCGAATGCAAAACGGAGTGCTGCGCGCAAAAGGGCCATCGGGTTGTTCTTGAGGTTTGCGATAAAGCAAATCGCAAGAATGACCGCGAGAATCATGAAACAGTAGTCGAGCGTAATCGGCGTAAAGATAAGGAGCAATGTCTGACCACCCATGATGAGTACGAGAACGGCCATCTGGATGCAGTTTGCAACAGCGTGGATGCGGCCTGCCGTATCGGGGCGGGTGTAGCTCTGAATGACGGTTCGCAAGATGACGAATGCGCAGCCGGCGCTCCAGCCGATGATACCGTAAAGGATTGCCTGCAACCAGGCGTTATGCACGAACGGGAGGGCGAACATGGTGATGGCGGATGCTGCCGCAGCAAACGGGATGAGGCCGGTTTCGACGAAGCCCTTCGATGCCTTGCTAGCCGAGAACGCTCCAATGACATAGCCGATAGTTACGATGAACATCGAAACGGGAATGACGGCGGTGTTCAGCATGTCAGTCATGTTCTGGATAAGAATCAAGAAAATCTGCGTGACTCCCCAAAAGGCGGCAAGACCAAGAATTGAAAGGCGTATAATCGGATGGCTCCAGGTGGCCGAAAAATTACGCATGGGCGAACGCATCTTGAGGTTGTCGTGCCTTTCACCGACCTTGATGCAAAAGCCTGCAATGGTTGTCACGACGCTTAGGCCTAGATAAATCCATAGGGTAAGGTCAATGCTTACGGGGGCGTCGGGTCGACCCGAGAGTCCCATGGCAAAGAAGGCTGCTGCAGCGGTACCGAGTACTGAAAGCGCCATGTACCAGGAGTTCACCTTCACGAGGTCTTCGCTTTCGACCATCTCTTTCATGATGCCGAGCTTGGCCGGGCTGAGCACGGCAAGGAAAATTCCATACAGGCCAAGGAGACCGTAGGCGACCCATTCGGCGCCAGCCACGTAGCAGACAACAACGGCAATCACCGAGGCAAGCATCCCCACAGAGCACCATGCCATGACGCGGCCCTTGTGAAAACGGCCTGCAAAGTAGCTCGCAGCAGGGATCATAAAGATGCTGGGCGCAAAAATGGCCACTTGCAACAGCATGCTGCGCCACCAGAAGGCGGACCCTTCGAACGAGAACGAGAGCCATCGCTGAAAGTGGACGAACAGGCCCATTTGCACAAAAATGCTACAGAAAACAAAAATCAGGTACGCAATGGAACTCTGGTACTTGGTCAGTTTCATAAATCCTCAAAACTATTTCTTCTTGAACACCTTGTAAAAGCAGAAGGTGCACATCCCGATAATGCTTGCCCACGAGAGCACCATAAAAATCAGGCCGCTAGTAGAAAATTCCATGTTATGCCTCCTCATTGTCGGAATCGCCGACGGTCATGTTCTGCTTGTGAAGAATGGTGGTTTTTCGGGCAGGGCCGTTTTTTTTCCAGGCGTAGTAGATGGCAATGTTCAAAAGCACCACGAGGGCGAGCAGGAATCCGCGAACGCCCCAGGTAAAGCCAATCTGCGAGAATTCGCTACCGAGGAATGTGACCTTGGCGTCGGCCGGAACGTTGCTTAACAGAAGTACGCCCATGCCATCGTGAATAATCCAGGCGACCAGCACGACTGCCAGGTAAATCGGGCACACGTACATAATGATCGGCCTAAAGAATCGGGGGAGTTTCAAGGCGGCACCGTCGTTCATCAAGGCGAAAGCTTCGCATTCCGGCTTGCCGTCTTCGCCAATCACGTCGGATTTGCGGCGACCGAGTACGAACGAGAAAATGAACGCCTGAATCGTGCCGAGAACCACGAGCAAGAAGCTTCCGCCCCAGAAGTCGAGCTCATCGACCGCGCCTGCGGCAAGGCCGAAAATACCCACAAGGCCTCCCAAGAAGGTCACGGTACCGGTGGCGGTAATGGAGCCCTTGCGGCTAAACTTCAGGTCGTCTTCGCAGAAACTGATCAGCGGCTGGATAATCGAAATGGCGCTAGTGACGCCCGCGATAAAGAGCATTGCAAACCACAGCGTCTGGAAGAATCCGCCGAACGGCAGCTGGCCGAACACGAACGGCATAGTCTGGAAGCCGAGGCCGAAGGTGCCGAGTTTTGCACATTCTTCAATGTTGTTGCCGGCAATGAGTACGGCCATCGGAATCACGATGGTACCACCAAGAATGATTTCGGCAAAGCCGTTGGTGGCGCCCGCAGTCAAAGACGAAAGCACCAGGTCTTCCTTGGGCTTCAGGTAGCTTGCGTAGCAGAAGACGATGCCCATACCGAGGCTCATGGTAAAGAACACCTGGCCGGAGGCGGCAAGCCAAACGGCGGGGTTAAGAATTTCGGAAAGGTTCGGGTTCCACACGAAGGCAAGACCCTTACCGATGTCGGTAATCGTAAGTACGCGCACCACGAGGATAATGCCCATGATCAAGAGAATCGGCATGGTAATCTTGTTCACGCGCTCGATGCCCTTGCGCACGCCGAACGAAAGGAGTCCCATGTTGCAGGCGAAGGTGAGCAAGAAGAAGAGGATGGCTGCCGGAACCGGGCCAATCTTGGTGTTCAGCATGATGTAGTTGCCGAAGAATTCCTTCATCGGTTCGTAACCGCCGGCGACGACTTCCATCAGTTTGCCCGTGGCGGAGTAGTAGGTAAACGCCAGAATCCAGGACTGGATAAAGATGTAATAGAAGCTGATGAACAGGGGCGGGAGAAGACCGAGCGAACCGAGGTGCTTTGCCCAGGGCTTTTTGTTCAGAATATAGTGGAATCCACCCGGAGCGGTGCCGTGGTGCTTATTGCCGGCTGCGCGACCCAGAGTCCATTCCATCCAAGAAAGAGGAATGCCCAGGAGCAGGAAGGCGATGAGGTATGGAATAATGAATGCGCCGCCACCGTTTGTGGCTGCCTGTACCGGAAAACGCAAAAAGTTGCCAAGTCCGACGGCGGAACCTGCGACTGCAAGGATAACGCCAAGTTTCGAACCCCAGTTGTCTCTAGAGTTTTTCATTTTCTTATTCCTTTAAAAATTTGCGGGGGAAAATTTAGCATTTAGTTCTTGGATGCAATTCCCTTGAGAGCCTCTTCCATATATTTGCCGAAAAGTTTGGAGATGTTTTCTGCCGTAGTTCTCGGTTCACGGTCGTTCATGCTCATTTTTTGGTCGAATATCTTTTCCCAAAGGGCTTCTTCGCTATTCGTGCTCTTGAAGGTCAGCTGGAGGGCGAGGTGGGCATATTGGCTGCTGCCTTCGTCCACTTCTTCGATAGCGACAATGTTTCCGAGGAACTCATAGTCGGGCTTGCCGTTAGGTTTGGTCTCGACGGATTTGAACAGTTCGCTCTTGTTCAGGTACTCGCTTGCGACTTGAGTCATCATCTGTTCGGGGCGGCTAGCCCACAGGTCCAGGTCGTAGAACATGAAGTCGTAGGCGGATTCGCGGTAGACGATGTTTGCACGCTGGTAGGCGGGCTCGATGGTGAACTTGCGCACTTGCAGGCGCTTGTCCTTGAAAGTGCCGGATGACGGCATCTGAACGTTTTCGACCGCGAGGGTGTAGTAGCGCGTGGGCTCCGTATCACCGCCGCCGAGGCATGCCGTGAGAGATAGTGCGAAACAGCATAAAATTGATGCGAGAAAAATGGATCTATAATTCATTATACAATCCTTTCGTCAAAAAATGAAAGCGTGGCCGGGCGGGGGAGGGGTGCAGGGGAGTGGGGCTGGCGGCCTTCGCAACTATGAGCGCGGGCCCCCTCCCCGCTAGATGCATTAAACTTATTTATCATAATTGTTTTTTCTTCTTTTTTTCAAAAAACTACTTCCTCCGGCTCTTGTTTTCTGAACGAATCAGTACCGACGGATTGTTCTTGATTTTCTGTGTAAATTCTTCGAGGTTTTCAAGTACGGCGTTGAGTTCCACGACGGCATCCCCGACCTGATCCTGGTTCTTGTAAACCACCTGGTCGAGCCGCTGCGTGAGCTGGTTGACAGATTCCATCGCTTGCGTAAGGTTCTCGTTCATCGCCTTCGTGTCGATTGCGTCGAGCTTTTCCTTGAGAATGTCGAGGTTTTCGCCCGCCTTGGAGGCGATTTTCGCATCTTCGATTTCGGCAAGAACGTTTTTCATCGAAGAAGCCGCGCTAGAAATGTTGTTTATGGGTGTGTAGAGGTCCTGCGACATCTTGTTCAGCCGCAGGGTCAGCTTGTTCAGGTTTTCAGTTGCGCCTTCAAAGTTTTTGATGGCGTTGCTGATGTTTTCGGTATTTTCTGCCGAGAATACATGGTTCAGGTTGGTGACCAAGGAGTCGACATGTCCTACGATGGAGCTTGCCTGCGAGGCGATTCCGTCAAGCGAAGATTCTTCTGCTGGTATAAAGCCGCCTTCCGGAACATCGGGTTCGTCGAACTTCCCGCCCGAAAGAACAATCTGCTTTTCACCCGTCAGGGAAATCCCGTGAGTCATGCCTGCGCGTGTTCCCCTCTTGATGGGGGTTCCCTTGTCGACACGGAAACGCACGACGACCTGGTTCAGGTTTGTAGAGTCGATGTGTATGTCTGTTACGCTACCGACCTTGATGCCGTTCAGCATCACATGCGCTTCGCCATATAGGCCGATGACCGACTTGTTGAAAATGGTATAGTAGTTGTCGTACTCCCGTGTCAGGTAGCTCGAAAGCACGTAGCCCAGAAATACAAGGATGAGAACCCCGCAAAAAAGCATGAATGCGCCGATTCTGATGCGCTCTCTTCGTGTGGTTTCCATAGTTACTCCGAATCAGTCGATAAAGTCAAAGTGGTAATATTCGTTGTTGTCAGGCTCTTTGGGACATTCTCTGTTAAAGAAAGTCTTCAAAATGGGGTCTTCGCTTTCCAGACCTTGCTTGAGAGTCCCGTCCATATACACGTAGCCGTTTTCAAGGTAAATGAAACGGTCGCAGATAATCTTGATGCTTTCGAGTTCGTGGCTTACGATAACCATCGAAATGCCCAGCGTATCGCGAAGTTCTAGCAGAAGTTCGTCTAGCGAGCGGGCGGTCAACGGGTCAAGGCCGGTTGAGGGTTCGTCGCAGAACAGGAGTTCTGGCTTTAAGGCAATTGCGCGGGCGAGGGCCGCTCGTCTTTGCATACCGCCCGAAAGTTCCGACGGGTACTTGTGGAACGCATGTAGCAGGTGGACCTTTTCGAGTCTGTCTGCGACAATGGCTTCCATCTGGCTCTTGGGCATGTAGGGCATACTGCGGATAAGCGGAAGCATTGCGTTTTCGGCAACGGTCAGGTCCGAAAGGAGAGCGCCGTTCTGGAACAGGACTCCGGTACGCATACGGGTGGTGTAGTCAAGTCCACTCTTGGCAGGGAAAGTTTTCCCGAAGTAGGTGATGGTTCCGCTTTCGGCCTTGTAAAGCTTGAGGATGTTGTTCATGAGGGTTGACTTGCCACAGCCCGAACTTCCAAGAATCATGCGAATTTCGCCCCTTCTAACGTCGAAGGAAATATCGTGCAGGACAGTCTTTCCCTTGTAACCGGCTTTTAGGTGATCTACTTTGAGTGTAATGTCTTCCATGTTTCTCCTAGTAGAATGCGAAACTGAACGCGCAGTCGGCGACAATGATGCTGGAAATCGAAATGACGACGCTAGAAGTTGTCGCTTGGCCGACTGCTTCGGCGCCACCGGTCGCGTTCATCCCCCTATTGCATGCAATCAGCGTGACAAGCCAACCGAATACGATGGACTTGATCGTGCTTTTTAGGAACAGTAGGGGCGGAATGCCTTCGCGAATTTCTTGCATGTAGTTCATGAACGTGATGTCGAAGAAGAAAAATGCGATAACGAAACCGGCGAGGCAACCGGCGATGGCAGAACAGAACGAAAGAATCGGTGTGCAGATAGTCATGGCGACAAAACGCGGAACTACCAGGTATTGTACCGGCGAAATGGCCATGGTCTTGATGGCCTTGATCTCTTCGCAGACGGACATGTTCGCAATTTCCGCGGCGATAGAGCTGCCCGAGCGCCCTGCCAAGATAATGGTCGTGAGAAGGGGGCTGATTTCTGCGAAGATGAGATATCCCAGTCCCGAGGCGAGGTAGGAACCGCCACCGACAGCCTTAAGCATAAAGGAGCTCTGGAGTGCCATGGTAAAGCAGATAAGACCCACCATCAAAAAGCAGATGCCCATGGCTTCGGCGCCAAGGCGGTAAATTTGCTTTGCGTTACCGCCGAACTTGCTTTTCGCCTTGTCAAAACGTCCGTAAATGGTCCAGTAGACGCATGTGTTCAAGAGAATGAAAATCTTTGCGACACTGACTGCCGCAACAATTGTCTTTTCTCCAAGGTCTTCGAGGAAGTTTTTCTTGACTTTGACTTTTACGGGGACTTTCTGCTTTTTAAGGTGTTGCAGGTGCGTCTTGATATCATTGTTAAAGTGGGCGAGCGTAAGCTTGTTCCCGGTCTTTTCGCTAGTTTCTGCAAGAAGTGCGAAAAAGGCGTCTCCGCTGTAGTCCATGTAGGTCAAGTTAGAACCATCTACGCAAAGTTCGCCTGCGTTGAGCTGCTTTATGCAATCGTACAGCAAATTTTTGCTGTTGGCCGCAGTCAGTTTTTCGGGAAGTGTGATGGTCTTTCTTTCCATATAGGTGTAAATTTAGAAAAATAAGAAAAAAATTACATTGCGGATTTTATAATTTTAGGATGAACAGCGATAAATAGATAATGATGGGTGAAATTGACTTGACTAATGGGCCGGTTTCGGCGATTACCGACGGCCTCGATAATGAACAGAGGCTCGCTGTAGAGACTACTGAAGGCTATATTCGCGTGATTGCGGGGGCGGGTTCCGGCAAGACTCGGACGCTTACGCACCGTTACCTGTACCTGGCCAAGGAACTGGGAATTTCGCCGTCGAACATCTTGTGTGCGACTTTTTCGAATAAGGCCGCCTTCGAGATGAAAAAGCGAATCCGCACCATGCTGAAGGGCGACGATTCGGGCTACATTTCGACTTTCCACAGTTTTTGCGTGCGGCTTTTGCGCGAAGATATTCATGTGCTCCAGTTTCCCAAGGAATTTCTGGTGCTCGACGAAGAAGACCAGAAGTCGCTGGTGAAAAAGGCCTACGTTGAACTCGGCTATTCGCTTAAGGATTTGCGCATCAGTAGTGCCATCGACTTTATCGGTGGGCGCAAGGCGAATGATATTTCGTATGTGGAATGGTTTGCGGGGCATGATTCGGCTTCGGCAAACGATGACCTGCTCAAAATGGTGGAGAACGCTCCTGACAAGTGGCACAAGGTCTATTATCGCTACCTTTACGAGCAGAAAAAGAATTTTGCGCTCGATTTTGACGACCTGATTCTGGTGACCCTGTACATTTTACAGCATTATCCCGAAAAGCTCAAGAAATGGAGCGAGCGCATGATGTACGTGATGGTCGATGAGTTCCAGGACATTGACCTGCAGCAGTACCAGCTCGCCGAACTCCTTTCGAGCTACCACCATAATTTGTTCGTGGTGGGGGACCCTGACCAGACGATTTACGGCTGGCGCGGTGCCGATGTGAACCGCATCTTGGAATTTGACAAGGTGCATAAGGACGCGAAAACGATCCTTTTGCAGAACAATTACCGCAGTACGCCGAGCATCTTGAAACTCCCCGATGCGGTTATCAGGAACAACGAGTTCCGTATCGAGAAGGTGCTGCGCCCCATGCGTAGCGGCGGAAAGACGCCCGTGTTCTGCCACGCGAAAAATACCCGCGAAGAGGCTTCGTGGATTGTCGAGAACATCGAGGAAGCGATTGCGAACGGGGTCGCGAAAAAGGATATTGCTGTGCTTTACCGCATGCACGCGCAGTCGCGCTCTGTCGAAGAGGCGCTGATGACAGCCGATATCCCGTACAAGGTCTATAGCGGCGTGGGCTTTTACCAGCGGGCAGAAATCAAGGATGCCATTTGCTACTTGCGCATGCTGGTGTACGGCGACGATATGGCTTTCTTGCGTACGGTGAATACGCCTAAGCGGCAGTTCGGTCCGAAAAAGGTGGCTGCGCTCGCGGCCTTGGCCGATGAACAGGGAATGTCTCTGTATGAAACCTTGCTGCAGATATGTTCTGTGGCGGGAGCTTTGCCGCTTGCCCAGGCGAAGGATGCGGCGGTTGCGAAACCCTTTGCGCTGAGTGCGGAGCAGTGCAAGGCGTTCCTCGCAAAAAGCAAGGTGGGGGAGTATGTGTCGCTCATTGAAAAGTTCCGTTTCAAGTACCGCGACATGCCCATTACCGAGGTGTTTACGCGACTGATGCGCGAATCCCGTTACGAAGAAATGCTGCGCCTCGATGGCGACGAAAACCGCCTCGACAACCTCGCGGAACTCAAGCAGGGATTGCTCGAATTCGAGAATCTGCTCGAAGAAGATGCGACGCTCGACGAGTTCTTGCAGAACATTGTGCTGTTTACGAATGCCGACGAGAACGACGGCGACCGTGACCGTGTGCAGCTGATGACAATCCACAATTCCAAGGGGCTGGAATTCCCCTACGTGTTCGTTTGTGGAATGAACGAGGGCTTTTTCCCGATCAAGCGCATCGAGAATAAGATGCAACTCGAAGAGGAACGCCGCCTTGCGTATGTGGCGCTCACTCGCGCCGAAAATGTGCTGTTCCTGAGTGATGCCGAAGATGGAGTCGGCGAAGAATCGAGCCGGTACCCGTCGCGGTTCCTGCTCGAAATGGACATGACTGATCTCCACGTGGTTCGCGGCGTTTCCGAGAAATTGCTACAGGAGGCTCGCGCCTACATCGCCGAATCCGACCGCAACCGCGAACTTTTCAGCGACGAAACTCTAGGCCTCGTGAAAAAGGCCCCTGTCGCGGAATTTACCGTGGGCGACCGCGTTTTCCACCGCATTATGGGCTTCGGGAGCGTCGCCAAGGTCGACGAACAGGCCCTCTGCTACCAGATTAAATTCGACAAGATTGAAACCCCGCGTGCCATCCAGTTCGACTTCCCGCTTAAGCGGGTGATGGAAGAATTGTCCTAACTTTTACATTTTGTCCGGCTTGTCAACATCAGCCATTCCGACTTCAATGATGCAAGAAAGAACCCCGTTGCCAGGGTTCTTTGTTACATTTGGTAATTATCTAGCCTGTCGCTAGTCCTTTTCCACTTCCATGCACGCAGGGAACACGCAAGGGCTTGATTCCAGCAGGCTCGCGGTTTGCTTCAGCGCAATAATCTTGACTGCGGGAGTGGAATACTCCTTCTTTTGCCTTACCGTTTCCGTGTTATGCATAGAAATCCTTGGGGCTGTCAGCCTGACCCATTTCTTCCATGCAGCCTCCGCTACATTCGAGAAGGCTAGGCCGATATTGAATTTCGATGACCTCGATGGTCGGGACAGTGTAGGGTTTCTTATTTTGTTCGTTATTCATTCGCATTCTCCTACTACTTAACAATCTCTATTTTACCGTTGTGCAGATAGCGTCCCTTCACGCTGGGCTTGCCATTGAGTACGCGGCCCTGCAAGTCAAACCAACGGTCAACCGAGCGGCTGTTCAAGCGGATTTCGCCCGTACGGGTGTTGATCTTACCGATGACAGTCGTGCTGCCGTCCTTGTCCACGATTTCGACATCGAGAGCCTCGGGAATGGAGCTCACACTCGGCGCCGAGAAACTTCGCGATTCGTATTGCGGCATCGGGGCATTCTTCTGGGAGTCTCCGTCGTTTTCATCGCCATTTTCAACCGGCCTGTAAACGAGATAACCTCGCATAGGCAGGATGTAGGACTTGGAGCTCGTCCACCTGAACTGTCCTACCTTGAGACCGTCGGCCTGGTCCTTGGCGACAAAGTCGTAAGACTTTCCGATTAGGTGTGTGGAGTCATTGGCGAAGTCGAAGTAGTGCTACGTGCCGCGGAACTCCCACTGAACACCTTCCTTTTTGAAACCGTAGGGATGCTTTTCGCTAGTATTGAGAGTGACTGGTTCTTTGAAGGTGAGCTTCGTGGCAGTGGGTTGCAGCAGGTAGGGCGTATTTGCCTCAATTTTGTCAGTAACCTTGGCAATATGGACGAGGCCCCAAATGGTGTCGTTGCCAACAATTTTGACATCAATGTCATGAATCTTGTAAAAAACGGCACCTTCAACTGAACCCGCTGCAATTCCAAACGGGAGCACAATGGTGGAATACTTGTCCACTGTGAACGTACGATTGAATTCAACCGAAACGTTCTCGATGTCTTTGGGGATATTTACAGTACCTTCGCCCTTGTACTCGCCGTTGATTTCGGCTCGCTTGCCGTTTTCGTCTTCGAAAACTTGGATTGCAGCGAAAGTGGTTTTCTTAGTTTCAACGGTTAGCGTTCCACTTACGAAATTGATTTCGTAATTATCCGCAGTCAAACCGCCCGGCGTAATGGTATATTCGCCAGTCTTGTTCCCCTTCTTGTAGTTGTATCCATAAGTCAGTGTTCCGCCCAAAACAGATGCATCATCCGAGCCCAAGAAGCCGTTGTATTCAACACCGTCATTCGCAGGCTCATCACCGTAGACAATGGTTTTGTCCTTGGCGGTGATTGTCAAGGGAGCCTTGGTAATTTCAAAAGTCTTCGAAATGGAGCCGGGGTAGTCGCCCATGCCGGTGATGGTCATGTTGGCGGTTCCGGCCGATACGTTGTCAGCACATTCGACCGTATAATCGGTACCAAGGATGAGCGTTGTTTCGCCGTCTTTCACGGAAATTTCGGGACAAATCTCAGAACCAGAGTAAGTCTGGTCGGGGATGGTGGCGATAGTGATATCTGAATGAGTGAGGAGTTTAATAATTCTAAATGTCTTCTCCACATAGCCCAGCGATGAATAGTCGCCTTGGAAGGTGGCTCTTACGGTCGCCGTGCCAGCATTCGTATTATTCATGTAAGAATATACATAGTCCGTGCCTTTGGTGAGGTTGAGCGAGCCGGCTATGACGAGCGGCTCGGGGGTGATTTCGCTGCCTGTGTAGGTCTGGTCGGGCACGACATCTATCTGACCGGCGGTTTTCAGAATAGATACATTCCACCTGCCGTTGCCGGCATCGGTCATCGTGATGTCGTAGTAGCCTGCCGGGGCCACACTTTCAAGGCTGAATTTTGTATTCATCCCCGATTCATAGAATGCCCCTGTGCCACCGGAATAGGGGATGTTCGCTTGGTATGTGTTGTTGTCTAAAAAGAATTTGCTGTAGCTGTTTACTGCATATTTCCGAATCTGACACGACCAACCCTGCTGAAGATTTACAGTGGTCAAGCCGTCGTATATGGTTTCTACGACTTCGCTGTACGGACCATCTGTTAAAAACCTCCACTCGAACTCTGTTGTGCCGTGAGTACCTTGTTCAAACACTGCACTAACTGTCACATTGCCCTTGGGCATCAGGAAAGTATTACTAGTTGATGAAACATCATTGTTTTCAGCATCCTTTACAACAAGGCGGCTTAACCTGTATCCAAAATCAGGCGTGGTGGTTATCGTCACCATTTCCATATACTTAGCCGTAGTAGCACCCGTCAACGTACCGTGCTCGATACCGTCCGCAATGGTGATGGTGTAGTCGGTATCGTCTTTCGGTACGATAACACGGCGGTTGCCGTCCTCGTTGATAGTAAAGTAGTCGCTGGCGATTGAGGTCACATCAGTCTCACCGTGTTTGTATGTTACGCTCTGGCTGATGCTCGATGCCTCCACGAGGTCGATGCCTGTGGTGATTGTCACCATACCGACAACAGTGTTGCCATAGGAATAAGCACCACCTTTTCCGATACCGCTGCCTGGAAAGTATTGATTTGTTCCTCCTATTGCGGTTACCGTTCCGCCCTTGATGGTGATGTTTCCGATTGTAGCCGTATGATTAGCATCATCACCAAAACTTAAGCCCGTACCGATACCAGCTCCCATGCCATTGCCGGTTGCCGTGATGTTTCCGCCCTCGATGACAATATCGCCACCCGTAGCGTTAACATCCCACGCACTGCTCAGACCGATGCCTGCGGAATTATCAGCACCGTTTGCCGTCAGCGAGCCGTTGCCCTTGATGGTGAGCGTAGTGCCTGAACCGCCGACCTGAATGCCCGCCATATTTGTTGCTCCACTCACGCTGTTCGTGCCGACGAGGGTAATCTCCGCTGTTCCAGAGCATACGATGCCGCCGCTGATGGTAACATCGCTTAGCGTAATCTTTGCTCCGTTGGCAATCGTCACCGTGCCTGATGTCAAACCTGTCAGCACGTCACCGTTCTGTGCCTCATAGCTCTCGCTGCCGGAAAGAGTCTTGTTTGTTGCCCATGCACTTGATACAAGAGCGGTAAAGAGTAACATCGCAAGAAATTTGAAACTTTTCATATTCTCTCCAACGAAAAATGATATCGTAAAAATAGATAAAATGTAACTGTTTTTTACAAATGTTAAAAACTGCATACAGATTATTATAGGGGTGTAATCCGGTCAAATTCATCAAGTTCGTCAGCGAAATAACCAAGAAAGTCGATGTTTTTGACAATATTTCGTGTTTATGCACTTGTAAATGCAAAATATCTAGTTTTTATGTGTTTGTAAATGCAGAATATTGACTTTTTGCCAAGAATGAAGTATATTTAAACCATGAACGGCAAAATTTCAAGAATTATCGCAGAGGATGTTTCCCGCAAGTTTTTTAAGGGTAAGGTTATCGTTGTTTACGGTCCGAGGCAGAGCGGCAAGACGACCCTTATCAAGGAACTGCTGCGAGAAATGGCTGTTTCGCCCGTATTTTTGAATGGCGACGATGATTTGGATGTCCATTATTTTGATACGGTGACGGCCAGTCGCTGGACTCAGTTGATGGGCGAAAAGAAGGTTGTTTTTATCGACGAAGGTCAAAAGATTCAGAACCTGGGGCGTGCGGTAAAGTTGCTTGTAGATTCCCGCGACGATGTTCAAGTGGTGATTACCGGGTCAAGTTCGTTCACCTTGGCAAATTCCGTGGAAGAACCCTTGACTGGGCGCAAATTTGAATACAGGTTGTTTCCGTTGAGTTATGCGGAACTTGCTAAGCACTTTGGATTTTTGGAAGAATCGAAAAAATTGGAGCTGCGCCTTATTTACGGGAGCTATCCCGAAGTCGTGACAAACGAGGATGGTGTCAAAGAAACGCTCAAGATGCTTGCGGACAGCTACCTGTATCGTGATTTGATGCAGTACGAAGGAATTCGAAAACCAGCGGTGCTTGAAAAATTGCTGCGAGCGGTGGCCCTGCAGGTGGGCAGCGAAGTCTCTTATAACGAATTAGCCGGACTCATCGGTGTATCGCGAACACTTGTGGAATCATATCTGAAAATATTGGAGCAGGCGTTTATCATTTTCCCGCTGACATCGTATTCGAACAACTTGCGCAACGAAATCAAGAAAGGCGTAAAGTATTACTTCTGGGATAACGGAATCCGCAATGCCGTACTGAACGATTTTACGCCCGTGCCGCAAAGGAACGATATCGGGGCACTTTGGGAAAACTACGCCATCAGTGAACGCATGAAAAGGAACGCCTACGGCCGTGCAGATGGGCTCCCTTATTTTTGGCGGACAACCGACCAGATAGAAGTCGATTACCTCGAAGTCTGCGGCTCAAAAATCAAGGCGTTCGAATTCAAGTGGAACCCCAAAAAGAAAAGCCGCGTCACCAAAGCGTTTACCAACCGATACCCTGATGCAGAGGTGGAAACCATTACGCCGGAGAATTTTGGGGAATGGGTGGGGAACGGTATATTCTGAATCCTTACGAAATATCACTTTTTTAGCCACTTTCGTAAAGGATTAGAAATTGAAATGTTGCGAAATAGATGCTCATATGTAGTTTATTCTTTTATTAAAGCCACTTTTCCATCTTTTTTTTCTTCCCAATCAGGCTTTTTTCCCCCAACGGGTTTTGAAAAATATGTTCGCCCACAAAATTGTTTTTCTAAACTTATTAAACCTTGAACATCCCCTACATTAACCTGATTTGTTTGAATCTGCCCTCCAATTTTTTTGTATAGCTCAAAATTCGCTTGAACAGCCGCTCGGCAGGTCGCTGGTTTGATTTGCAGGGCCGCGTGCTTAATGGTAAGCCTGTCGTGAAGGGCAAGTATCTCCACAACGGAAAAGTAGAAGTAATTAAGTAGGAGCTTGCAATGAACCGTAAATTTGAAAAGAAATATTATATAGCTCCTGCTATAAAGGTGGTAGAACTCCGTCGTCAGGAAAATCTGCTACAATGCAGTAAGTGTAATCTTGAAGAATTGGGCTTGGCTGACCGCCCCAAGGAATTCTTGGGGTAGGTGTTACCGTAGGTTGTCCTCAAAGTTTCCAAAATCGCAAAATACTGAAGTGTGAAATCTTGCCAAAAACGCAAGGTATTGTATTTCAAAAAATTGAACTCACAAGATATCCTTGTGAGTTGTTTTTGTAAAAAGAAATAAATTTTTCGGGGAAATGGGGGGTGAGTGCTTCAAAAATACGTGTATAGTATAAACAGAGAATTTCTCCCTGTTCGCGAAAACCGACGCGTTTCGGCTATGATGAGAAAATGACCAAGAAAAAGAAGATTTTTCGTCGTAAGCATGACCCTTTCTTTCGTTACATTTATGCGATTCCTGCGAACACTCGCGCGCTATTGCGGCTTGCGCAACGTAAAAATCCCGAACTTCGCAGGATGCTGTCCTCGGTGGATATGGATTCTCTGGAGTTGATTCCGGGTAGTTTCAGCAATGTGAAGGAGTGGGGTGAATCAGACCTTGCCTTTAAGGCACGTATCAAGGGAGGCCCTGAAATTTTTGTGGGCATCTTATTGGAGCATAAGTCTTATCGCAAGAGTGATGTTCTTTCGCAGATTTACCGCTATACCTTTGAGGTGATGCAAAATAAGGGCGCAACTGATTTCGGCTGGCTTCCGACGAAGGCGATTATTATTTACAATGGTCAGGGCGACTGGAATCCGATGGCGGAATTCCGTTCCAAGTATCGGGGGCAATTCAATGGCCGCGAATTGCCTTTTGAATGTGTCCTTGTGAACCTTGCGGATATCCCCGATATGGCCTGCTTCAGGGAAACGAATATTGAGGCTGCTGTCGGGACCTTGGTGATGAAGCACGCCTTTGATGCTGACGGCCTGAAAAGTATTGTGGATATGTTGGCCAGATTGCTTTCCAGATTGGAAAACGAGGCTAGGGCTACCCTTTCCGAAAAAATTGTAGTATATTTCCAGAAAAACCTTCGCCTCGGCAATGGGAATGCTAGCATTCCCGCTGCGCTCGGCTTGAAGTTTTTTTAAACGAGTATCTTGATGAAGAAGTCGTGGAGGAATTGCGTATGCGTATGAGTATCGGACAGGTCCTGGGAATCAAGACCGCTGGAGACCGTTTGCGTGCCGCGGAACGCGCCGCAGTTCGCCGTGGCAGGAAACGTGGCTTGGCACAGGGCCTCGAACAGGGCCTTGAACAAGGCATTGAGCAAGGTCTCGAAAAGGGTATCGAAAAGGGCATCGAACAGGAACGTGTACGGAACGATGCTCTTAATACAAAACGGGTTAAGTTTCTCCGTTCGCAGAACGTGCCGGACGATGTAATCTCGGCAATGCTTGCGATTAAGTAGTATTCTCCCCCCAAAAATTTTTTTAAAGCCGATCCCTTGGGATTGGCTTTTTACAAATCGGAAGGGGGAGATAAAGCGGAACTACTCCCGCCACGGGGCTTCGCTGCGTTCTTTCTCTTTCTGTTCGTGGGCTTCGCGCTTTATGTGCCAGGCGGCGAGCTGTTCCTTGAAGGTTTCGCGGAGGCGTTCCATGCCAATGTTCTCGCGGGCGCTCACCTGGATGGCCTCGGGGTAGTTCTCGCGGAGTTCCGTGCGGCGGGCCTCGTCGCAGATTTCGGCCTTGTTGAATACGCGGATACGTGGCGTCTCGGAACTGATGATGCCTTCCAGCGTCTTGTGGGTGACTTCCAGATGCTCCCGGTAGTCGGGAGCGGAGCCGTCTACGACTTCCAGGATGCAGTCCGCGTGCGAGGCGACGCCGAGTGTACTCTTGAAGGTCTCAATTAAGTTATGCGGAAGTTTACGGATAAAGCCTACGGTATCGGATAGAATGATGTTTTCTCCGTCGAGGTAGAGCTTTCGCGTGGTGCTGTCGAGGGTCGCGAACAGCTTGTCTTCTACATACACGTCGGCGCCGGTCAGGCGGTTGGTGAGCGTAGACTTGCCTGCGTTCGTGTAGCCAACGATTCCGATGTGGAAAATGTCGTTTCGGTTTTCTGCCTGGCTTTCGCGGGCGTCCTCGATTTTTTCAAGCTTCTTTTTAAGTTCCTGAATGCGCTTGCGGATCATGCGGCGGTCGGTTTCGAGCTGAGTTTCGCCGGGGCCCTTGGTGCCGATGCCTCCGTTGTGTTGACGGCAAAGGTGTGTCCATGCACCGGTAAGGCGCGGCATCATGTATTGGAGCTGTGCTACTTCGACCATCAGGCGGCTTTCTGCCGTGACGGCGTGCTTCGCAAAAATGTCCAGGATAAGACCCGTACGGTCAAGTACCTTAATTCCGGGGAGTCTCTGTTCCAGGTTCCTGACCTGCGAACCTGACAAATCGTCGTCAAAAACGACCATCTTGGCGTTCAGTTCTGCAAGGGCAGCCTTGACCTCGTTCACCTTGCCTTCGCCAATGAGCGTTGCTGGGCTAAAGTTCTGCACCCTTTGCAAAAAACTCTGCACCACTTCGGCGCCTGCGGTTTCGGCGAGTCTGCCCAGTTCGGCGAGCTGTTCGGAGGCAAGCCAGGGGCGAACCTTCGGGGTAGAGATCCCCACGAGAATGCAACGTTCCTTTTCGGCCTTGTGTTCGATGGTCAAATCCTTCATACGCCCTATATATTAGCAAAAATTTTGTTATAATTGGTTGTCATTTATTATTATGGGAAAGATTAATCTAAAACGTTGGCTAACGCTTAATCCCGCTATTGCTGTAGTTGCACTCTTGGCAATAGTGGTAGTGTGTTTGTATGCATTCTATATGCGTGAGGCGTTCTTTGTGCAAATCGAGCAGACCATTGCCGAAAATACACGCAAGGAAGCCTCTGAAATAGAGACGAAACTTCGTTTTGCCCGAAGCGGAATCCAGCATATTTCTCAGATGGTTGCTCGAAAGATGGATGGCCCCGTCTTGCAGTACCCGAATTCAGTGATTCATCCGCTGCTAACGGAAAGCCCTTTTTCGAGGGTGGAGTATATTCGTGGCGATGGAATTAATATGGTGAACGGGGAGCCTGCGTTTGACGCTTCGGATAGGGAATATTTTAGGCGGGGGATTCTGGGTGAAACCGGAATTTGGATTAATTACTCGCCTCGCTATTCCAAGGAAGCCCTAGTGGATGTCTATACTCCGCTTATTTATAACGATTCCGTTGTGGGGGTACTCACGGGACTTTTGGGCGGAAATACGGACCTGCGTCCTGTTCTGGATTATAGGATCTTTGGCGAAAATACGGTGGGAATCCTGTGCGACCAGCATTTGAACATTATTGTTTCGAATGTCGTCGACAATGATTTTGGAAAATCTTTTGAATCGCGGGCGACCGAGTTCTTTCCTTCCGATGTTGTTGAACTGTTTAAGCAGAATGCCATGCTGGACGAACCGAAGGCGTTCCGTTTTTCTTCGGATGCCGGAACTTCTGTGGCCTGTGTGTTCCAGGTCGGGGGCACGGGGTGGTTTGTGGTTCAGATGGTGCCTTACCATGTGCTTACGAACTATTCCCGCTGGACAGCCTTGAGTGCGGCTGCCGCCGTCTTGATCGTCGCGCTCTTGTTTGCGGTATATATGCATTCGGCGTACAGGACGAATCGTCGGCAACAGACCGAAAACGATGGCCGCCGGCTGAATATTATCAATGCCTTGACGGAGTCGTATGGAAGTGCATTCGAAGTGGACTTGAATACGGGGCGAGTCGTTGTGTATCGACTTAATCCCAACGTGGCAAGGTTGATGCGTGAATTCGACAATCAGGACCTTTTCTATGATCAGCTGCTTGCGCACTATATCAAGCGTGCTGTCTTGCCCGAAGATTACGCGGTTCTGGGCCCCGTCGTTACCTTGGATGTCCTGCGTCGTGAATTTATCAAGCGAGACCGCTTTGAACTGGTTTATCGAGTCCTGGTGAACGGTGGAATTCATTATTTGCAGGTCCATTATGTGAAACCTTCGAGGGACCGTTCGGAATTCGTGGTGGGCTTCAAGAATATCGACGAGGCCATGACTGCCGAACTGGAAAAACGTAAGGAACTGAACGAGCAGAGAATGGAACTTGTCCGTGCCCTGGAACAGGCGCATCAGGCCGATGCGGCCAAGTCGAAGTTCCTGTTCAACATGAGTCACGATATCTGTATCCCGATGAATGCGGTTCTCGGTTACGGAAACTTGTCCAAAAAGCGCCTTGCCAGAATGAGCCTCCCGGCCGAAGAAATGTCGGTGATAGGGCATTATCTTGATAATATCCAAATGGCGGGAACCCAGCTCCTCGATATGATTCAGTCGGTGCTGAACAAGGCTCGCATTGATTCGGGTGCCGAGGTCCTGAATGAAACTCCTGTTCTTACGGTCAAGATGTCGGACTGGCTCGTGGCGACTTTTGAACAGGCCGCCCTTCAAAAGAACGTCTTGTTGCAGGTTTCTAGAAACTTCGAGCATAACTGTGTGGTTGCCGACAAGGTGAAAATTCAGCAGATTTTGCTGAACGTCGTGAGCAACGCAATCAAGTTTACCAAGGAATGGGGACTGATTCGTATTTCGCTAAGGGATTTTCCGCACGAAATGCCTGGCATGTGCTATATCGAAATGGTCGTAGAGGATACGGGTATCGGAATTTCGGAAGAATTCATGCCCCGTATTTTCAATGACTTTGAACGCGAACAGACAGCGCGTACCAGGGGTATTAGTGGCGTTGGGCTAGGACTTAGCATTGTAAAGAAACTGGTGGACCTGATGCAGGGGACGATTGAGGTGACAAGCCGCGTCGGGGAAGGAACCCGCGTTGTCATTAAGACGCCTCATGCGATTGCCGAATGGAATAGCGCTTCCAGGAACGATCTGATGGCTAAGCTTCCGGAGAATTTTGCAGGCAAGCGCGTGCTTCTGGTGGACGATGATTCCATGAACTGCGAAATCGTGGGCGATATGCTTAAGGAATGGAAAATGGACTATTCCTGCGTAGTAGACGGATCGTCCTGTATTCACAAGTTGGAATTTTCACCGTCAGGAACATTTGATGTGGTGCTGCTTAATTTGCAGTTGTCTATCCTCGACGGTTATGATGTGGTTCGCCATATCCGTAAAATGGAAAACGGCCAGAAGGCGAATATTCCCGTGATTGCGATGGCTGCCTGTACCGATGATGTGGACCGTGAAAAAATGATTTCTGTCGGAATAAACGGATTCTTGACGAAACCGATAGAAGCGGAGCAGCTGAAAGAGGCCTTGGCGAAGACTTTTATATAGATTTAGGGTATGAAACTTCGCCTGACACAGGAAACGTTGAAACGATTGAAGCGCTTTCGCAAGAATAAGCGGGCGTTTTGGTCGTTAATCGTTCTGGTGATCGCGTATCTGTTGTCGCTTACGAGTCCGTGGACGGTCAATGACGAACCTCTGTATTTGCGTTACGAGGGAAAGTCCTATTTTCCGGCTTTCGTACGTTATAGCGAAAAGGATTTTGGCGGGGAATACCAGACCGAGCAGGATTACGCTAAACTGTTTGCTGCGGTTCAGGAATGTGAAGAGGATGCTGCCGAAGGTTTTACCCGTGCAGGGGGCTGCCCTGAATTTTGGGCTTTGATGCCTCCGATTGTGCACGACCCATTAAAGGCGGACTTGAGCGAAGAAGGGGCGCCTCCGTTTGCTCCGAGTGCAAGGCATTGGCTTGGAACCGATAGCAATGGCCGTGATGTTCTTTCGCGACTGATTCATGGTTTTCGTATCTGCATCAGTTTCAGCCTGCTTTTGACGGTGCTCGGAACATTCCTCGGAATTGTGATTGGCGGAATTCAGGGGTATCTTGGAAAATTCTGGGATACGGGAATGCAACGTTTTATCGAAATCTGGTCATCGCTTCCGATGCTTTATGTGGTGATTTTGATCGGGAGCATTTACGGGCGCAGTTTCTTGCTTTTGATTCTGATTATGGCGGCGTTCAACTGGATATCGCTCAGCTACTACATGCGTGCGGAATTCCTGAAATTGCGCGGAATGACTTACGTACAGTCCGCAAAGGTTCTGGGGCTTGGACACCGTCACATATTCTTCAAGGAAATTCTGCCGAATGCGATGACTCCCGTGGTGACACTTTTCCCGTTCACGCTGATTGGTGGAATTGGGAGCCTCACGTCGCTGGACTTTTTGGGATTTGGCCTGCAACCGCCGACTCCGAGCTGGGGCGAACTCATGAGCCAGGGACTCAACAACTTGTATGCCCCCTGGATTTCCGTGAGTACGGTCGCTGCATTATTTGTGACGCTTCTCCTTACCACGTTCGTGGGCGAAGGTGTGCGTGATGCGATGGATCCGAAGTCGGGAGATAGATATGTTTGATGAAATGCGACTGAAGGATCCATGCCAAGCGAGTACGATTCATATTGATGAATCGTGGGAGCGCGGAGCAATCGACTTCGGATTTTTATTGTTGCGTAGGTCGATTGCGGAGTCGTGTGTTTATCCGAAGTCGGGAGACAGATATGTTTGATGAAATGCGACTGAAGGATTCATGCCAAGCGAGTACGATTCATATTGATGAATCGTGGGAGCGCGGAGCAATCGACTTCGGATTTTTATTGTTGCGTAGGTCGATTGCGGAGTCGTGTGTTTATCCGAAGTCGGGAGATAGATATGTTTGATGAATCCAGAAACTCTGGGCTCGTTAGTTGTCATGCCCGCGAAGGCGGGCATCTCCAGTTTGCGGGTGTCATTCTGAGCGGAGTGAAACGGAGTCGAAGAATCTAGATATGAATCCTGTACTTTCGGTGAAAAATCTTTCGGTAGCCTTCGGTTTCGACAAGAAGGGCAAACCCCGTGACGGCGTGACTCCTTTGCAGGTGACGGACCGCGTCTCGTTCGATATTTTCCCCGGAGAATTCTTTGCGCTGGTGGGGGAGTCGGGTTGCGGAAAGAGTGTGACGGCAATGAGTGTCTTGCGCCTGCTGCCGCAGCCGAGTGCGCAGATTGTCGATGGTTCGGTGCTTTACAATGCTGCGGCTGTTGAAATTGCAGAAACGGTTGAATCTTCCGTTGCCGATTCGAAAAACGCATCGGTTGATCTCGCCAAGTTGCCGCTTGCGGAATTGCAGAAAGTCCGCGGATCCGAAATAGCCTGCATTTTTCAGGAACCGATGCAAGCCTTGAATCCTGTCGTCACCATCAAGAAACAGTTGCTCGAAGTTTTCAAGTTCAGTGCTCCTTGTAAATCGCAGAAATCTGCACGGCTTTCACCTGAACGTCATTCCCAAAGTTCTTTTAGTTGTCATTCCCGACTTGATCGGGAATCTCCCTTGGCGCTTATCCGCGAACAGCTTGCGCTTGCAGGCTTCAAGGATATTGACCGCGTCTTGGAATCGTATCCGCATGAGCTTTCGGGCGGAATGTTGCAGCGAATCTGCATCGTGATGGCGCTCCTTTCGAAGCCCAAGTTGATTATTGCCGACGAACCGACGACTGCCCTCGATGTAACGGTGCAGGCGCAGGTACTCGCCGTGCTCAAGGAAATGGCGAGTCGCACCGGCACGGCGGTTCTCTTGATTACGCATAATATGGGGATTGTTTCGCAGTATGCCGACCGAGTGGCTGTGATGTATGCCGGGCGCATTGTCGAAACGGGTGCTGTCCGCGACGTGATTGATCGTCCGTTGCATCCTTATACGCAGGGGCTTCTGGCGGCAATTCCCGAAAATCACAGCGACATGCGCACCATGAAATCGATTCCTGGCTCCGTGCCGCATCCGCGTGACTTTGTCAAGGGGTGCCGTTTTGCGGACCGCTGCGAAAAATGCACCTCTGCTTCCGCTGAAATTCGCGAAAAGTGCAAGTCTTCGCAGGAACCTCCGTGCGTTGCCGCTGAAAAATCAGCGACGCATACGGCAAGTTGCTTTTTGCTTTAATTTTCGACTGAGATAAATCCGATACTGGTTCCCGTCGGTCTGAAGACCGACAGGATGACAGTCTTGTTGAAGTCCCCCTCGACCGAAGGGAGGGGGTCCAGTTCTGAATTCTGGCGCAATGACAGGTGGGGTGAGGGCTTTAGTCGAACAACTGCGGGTCAGATTCGTCGGAACCTTCGTCGTCGTTGCTACCGTCGTCGAAGCTGTCGGGCGGGGTGATTCGGGTGGCGCGTTTCACCTTCTTCGCTGTGAACTTGCTGCCCAAGGCCTTGTAACCCTTGATTTCGGCGACTTCGGTCAGGTCGAGTTCTTCCTTCTGGACTTCGCGGCCTACCTGGTATTCCATGAGTTCGCGGGCGTCGTCTGTCGCGAAGAATTCGATCATCTGCGTATCCTTATGGTCGGACACGAGGCTGAATTCCGTGGTCATGGGGCAGCCTTCCAAGTTGAAGCGTTTCACCATGTAGTTGAAGTTGCCGCCTTCGAAGTAGAGAACCGTAAAGACCTGCGCTGGGTCGAACTTGTGGATGTACTTGATGCCTGTTCCCACGAGAATCGGGTCGGCCATGTCGTGGACGCGGGCCGTACCGTTTTCCTTGACAATGAGGATCTTGTCCTTTTCGCCGAATTCGCCGATACGGTCGCCCTTCTTCTGGGTGCTGATGATGCCGGCGAGGGCGTCAAAGTAGAGAACGCGGGCACCCAGGGTGCTTACGCCCTTACGAACGCGCTTGATGCTCTTGACCGGGTACTTGGTAACGATGTTACCCATGGCACCACGGCCCTTCACATCGATAGAGCTGAAATCCACCTCGAAGTTGAGCTTGGTGCGCGGACGCGGCTTGAGTGTGACTTCCACGACTTCGGCTTCGCCGTTCAGGTTGCTCGACATGTACAGAATCTTGCTGCCGGGCGTGCCCTTACCCATAAAGTAATCCTTGTCGCGGGTGACGCCACCCACGTTGAATCGCTTGATGTAGTAGGCGCCGTCCTTGCCGTCCTGGTGAATCACGTTGTAAATGTGGCGGTCGTCGTCTTTCTTGAACTTTTCCACGAGCAAGATGTTCTTGCCCACGAAGTCCTTGTCGCTGACCTTCACGACCTTGAAGCTGCCGTCGGCCTTGAACACGATAAGGTCGTCGTATTCGGATACGTCGAAGAGGTATTCTTCCTTCTTCATGCCGGTGCCCACGAAGCCTTCCTTGCGGTTCACGTAGAGCTTCTGGTTGGCAAGAGCCACATGCACGGCTTCGACCTTGCCGAATTCCGCAATCTGCGTGCGGCGTTCCTTGCCTTCGCCGTACTTCTTGAGGATGTTCTTGAAGTGGTCGATGGTGTAGTCGGTGATGTGTTCCTGGTTGTACTTGCAGGTCGCGATGCTTTCTTCGAGTTCGCGCAGGAGCTGGTCTGCCTTTTCGCGGTCGTAATGGCTTATACGGCGGATCGGAATTTCGATGAGCTTTCCGATTTCTTCGTCGGTGATTTCCTTGCGGTGCAGGCGCTTCACATAAGGCATAAGGCCTTCGCGCACGAAGTTGATAATCTGTTCGCGGTCCTTTGCCTTCTTGATGACCTCGTAGACTTCCTTTTCGATGAAGATCTTTTCGAGCGTGGTCATGTGCCACTTGTCTTCGAGGTGCTTGAGCTCGTTGGCGAGTTCCCATTCGAGGAGCTTGACCGTATGCTCCGTGTTCATGCGGAGAATGTCGGAGACGCCGAGGAATTTCGGGTGCTTGTCGACAATCACGCAGGTGCAGGGAGAAATGGACTTTTCGCAGTCGGTAAAGGTATAGAGGGCGTTGATGGCGACCTGCGGATCTGTGCCCGGCTGCAGGTGCACGAGGATTTCGACTTCCTTGCTGGTGTTGTCGTCCACGTGCTTGATCTTGATCTTGCCTTTGTCGTTAGCCTTCACGATGCTTTCGATCAGGCTCACGGTCGTGGTGCCGTACGGGATTTCGCGGATGGCGAGCGTCTTGTTGTCGACCTTTTCGATCTTGGCACGTACGCGGACCTTGCCGCCGCGCTGACCGTCATTGTATTCGCTGACGTCGATGATGCCGCCGGTATAGAAGTCCGGGTACAGCGTAAACTTCTTGCCCTTGAGGATGGCGATGCTTGCTTCGCAGAGTTCCTTAAAGTTGTGTGGGAGTATCGATGTGGAAAGACCCACGGCAATGCCGTCTACGCCCTGGGCGAGCAGGAGCGGGAACTTGACCGGAAGGGTCACCGGTTCCTGGCTGCGGCCGTCGTAGCTCGGAATCCATTCGGTAGTTTCGGGGTTGAACACGACATCGATCGCAAACGGCGTGAGGCGGCCTTCGATATAACGGGGGGCTGCAGCGCGGTCGCCGGTGTAGGGATTACCCCAGTTACCCTGGGTGTCAATCAGCAAATTCTTCTGGCCGAGGCCCACGAGGGCATCGCCGATGGAGGCGTCACCGTGCGGGTGGTAGGCCATGGTTCGACCGACGATGGTGGCCACCTTCTGGTAGCGGCCGTCGTGGTTTTCGAAAAGGGAATGCAGAATACGGCGCTGCACCGGTTTGAGTCCGTCTTCGTAGTACGGAACGGCGCGGTCCAAAATCACGTAGCTGGCGTAGTCCAGGAACCACCCGTCGTAGAGTTTTTCAAGGTGGTTGACGTTCGAAAGTCCAAGGGTCGAATCTTTAATTTCTTCGCTCATATTTTAAAATGATGACTTTTTTGCTTTAATTTCAACTTACGGACACAATGTAGTAAAAAATCCTGTCAAAAAAATGACACTACTGCACAAAGGTGCAAAAAATCCCCCGGCAGCGCCGGAGGATTCTTGCAAAGGTCTTTGCCGTTTTCGCTTAGAAGCTGAACACGGTTTCGACACCGAAGTAGAGGTTCAGGTCTTCGCCGTAGTCCTTGGTGCTAACAGATGCTGCGTGACCGGCCTTTTCCCAGTCGTTACCCATGGGGAGGATTGCCATGGCAAAGCCTGTGACTTCGAGACCGTCTACAGGTGTGAAATAGGAACGGAGACCGAAGTTGAGCGTTCCGAGGTCTGTGTCGTCATCAAGAGAGTTTGTGTGCAGTTCGCCGACGGCGCCGATGGTAAGTGCATCGGTAAACTTGATGTCGCCTTCACCGTAGGCAAACATGTATTCAGGGAGTTCAGTATCGTGGACGGTCGGGGCCTTGTCGTCAAGCAGGGCATAGAAGAATCCGCCCTTGATGTTCACGTTTGCGATCTTGAACGTGGGTTCAGCCAAGAAGGCATGCGTGGCCTTGGGATCATCTTCGGTCAGGCGGTCGGCATGCAAACCGTAAACGGCGTGGATGGCGAACGGACCAAATTCAAGAGCGGCTTCCAAACCGGCGTGGAGTTCGTTGGCCTTGGGCTCCTGCCAGCTCTTGTAGTGAGCGAACGGACGCAGGGACTGACCGGCATAGTCAAACTGGTAAGCGACATGGGCGTCGTAGCTCTTGCCCGTGCTGGCGTAGCAACCTTCATCTTCGCCGTTGCCAGTGCAGACAACGTAGATGTCGTTGCCGCCACGACCAAAGCCCAAACCGAGCTGCAGACCGTAGAGGTCGAGTTCGAGACCGCGAATGTCGTGTTCCTTCATGCCGGCACCGTAGTCTGCGGGGTCGTTATAGTCGTAGTAGTTGAACGAACCTTCCGCATGGGTCAGGTCGCCAAACTTGACTGTAAAGTTTTCGCCTTCGGTGTACTGTACGAAAGCTCCGTTATAATGGACGCCAGGGGCTTCGTTGTCGGCATCGGCTTCGATTTCGACCTGTGCAGACCACTTTTCGTTAAGCTTTACCTGGAAATCAACGTCAACGGTAGACCAGTAGTCGTGAGTCAGTTCCTTTTTCTGGTCATTTCTCCAGTAGCCGTAAGCGTCAAATTCTGCTGCACCGGAAATATTGAATTCCATAGCCTTCTTGGCTTCGGGGGCTTCGTCTGCCTTGGAAATGTTCAAACGGTCAATAAAGGAGGCTCCGTTGGATTCATCCTTCTTTTCTTCGGCTTTAGCTTGTTCAGCCTTCTTTGCTTCTTCAGTGGCCTTGGCTTCTTCTGCCTTCTTCGCTTCTTCGGCGGCCTTGGCTTCTTCTGCCTTCTTCGCTTCTTCGGCGGCCTTGGCTTCTTCTGCCTTCTTTGCCTCTTCGGCGGCCTTGGCTTGTTCCGCCTTCTTTGCTTCTTCAGCGGCCTTGGCTTCTTCCGCCTTCTTCGCTTCTTCGGCAGCCTTAGCTTCTTCGGCTGCTACGGCTGCAGAGTCGGCAGCCGGCTGTGCTGCGGGCTGAGCGGCTTCGGCCTTCGGGGCTTCGGCGGTGCTTTGTGCCGGCTGTGCTGCGGCCGGGGCGGCTTCATTTGCAGGTGCTGCCTGTGCAAAAGCGCTTGCGGCGGCAAGGCCGAGCACGATTGCAGAAAGTTTCATGGATTTCATTTTTACTCCTTGATTGTGTTAAAATTATACGCTTTAAATATAGCTTGTTTACCTGTGAATGGCGTTGTATGCCGAAATGGACTAATGCTATATTTGTTGTATGCTACAGTCTGGTATGGATTATTTGAATTCAAGACTCATGTTCGGCATGGTCCCCGGACTTGAATCCACTCGCAAACTTTGTGAAGTTCTTGGAAATTCCCAAAACAAGTTCAAGACCATTCATGTGGTTGGTACAAATGGAAAGGGATCGACTAGCTATTATTTGGCGGGCGTTCTGCAGGCTCACGGATTTAGGACAGGGCTTTTTACGAGTCCCCATTTGGTGAGTCTTCGCGAAAGAATCCGCATTGACGGTATTCCCATCGGTGAAGCCGATTTAGACCGATTGTTGTTGCAGGTGAAAGCCGCCGCAGAACAGGTTCATGTAGAACCGACTTTTTTCGAAGTGCTTACGTTGGTCTCCTTCCTTTATTACGCTGAACAGGGAGTCGATGTTGTATCGATGGAAGCGGGAATGGGCGGGCGCCTAGATAGTACCGCTGTGGCCTGCGGCGATATTGTCGTTTTGACGAGTATTGGTCTTGAACATACCGAAATTCTTGGCCCGACCGAAGAGGCTATCCTTTTTGAAAAAATGGCGATTGTCGAGGCCGATGAACGCCGCGTTTCTAAAGCGTTTGTGTTGGGCGGAATCTCGGACTCGTTGAAAAAGGAAGCTCTTGACTATACCCAAAAACGGGGCGATGAATGTATTTTCCCTGTAGTTCGTAACGACATCGAACTTCCGAACCTGGGACATCATTACATTGAAAATGCGAGCCTGTCTTTGACGGCTGCCGAAAAATTTATGCGTCAAAACGGTGGCGTGGCTTATAATGACGCTCTCGCACTTTCTACACTCAAGTCATTGTCCTGGGCGGGCCGCATGCAAAAATTGACGGATGCCCAGGGGCGTTCACGCTATATCCTAGATGGTGCGCATAACTCCCATGCGGTTCGCAGGTTGGTCGAAACCCTTGAAAAGTATTATCACGGATGCAAGTTCCATTGCGTATTCGGGGCTCTCAAGGATAAAGATGTCGGCGAAATGCTTCGGCTGATGTCTCCTTATGTAAGTCATTGGCATATCACCAAGACTCCGTATCCGCGGTTCCGTGAATTGAGCGACTTACGTCAACAGCTGGAATCTTTGGGTTTGCCTGTGGCAAGCGAAGGTGAACTGAACCGAGATTTTTTGAATTCGGTTGATGCCGCGGCGTTGGGCGAAAATACCTCCACTCCGGTGCTTGTGACGGGAAGCCTTTACATGATCGGCGAAACGGTTCAGTTGCTCAAGAATGACTATGATGCACTTTCGTTTTTTAGGGGGATGACTCCTTCTACAAACGAACATCGCTGAAAATAAATTTTGTCAGTTTTTGACATTATTTTGAATCTATATTTACCTGTGTAAAAGAGAGGTAAATATGAATCATTTTAGCGTTGCTTCAAATAATTGGCTGTTTATGGCTTTGCTCGCCTTGACCCCTGCCATTTTTTGGGGAATGTGGGTGGGCTCCGAAAGTGTGGCTGCCGCCATTGCCGCAAGCGTCGCGTATGCAAGTCTTGTAGTGGGTGAACGCCTGGAAGTGGGGTAGTTCAGGTCTTCTAGTGAATTCCGTCTTCGTTCGCCGATTTCTTTTCGGCGTACCAGAGCTGAATCTTTTCACGGGAGTCTTCGTCGAAGGCGTCCTTGTCTTTCAGGATGGATTCCGCCATCTGCAAAGTTTGCGCAATGAGTTCCTGGTCGTGAATCCAGTCGAACCAGCGGAATACCCAGGAACCGCTCTGCTCGTTGCCTTCCAGGTTTCCCGCACCGCGGGTCTGCAAGTCAAGTTCCGCGATTTCAAATCCGTCGTCGGTGTGGCTGAATTGCGTCAGGCGATCGAGCGTGTTGTCCGTCGAAATGTTTTCGGGTAGCATCAGGAAACACCAGGCCTGTACATCGCCGCGTCCAACACGCCCGCGCAGCTGGTGCAGCTGCGCCAGCCCGAATCGGTCGGGCTGGTCGATCGCCATGATGTTTGCCTCGGGGACATTTACGCCGACTTCGATGACGGTGGTTGCAACAAGTATATGCACCGCCCCCTCTGCAAAACGTTTCAGGATTCCGTCGCGAACCTCTTCGTCCATCTGCCCGTGGATTCCTTCCACGACGACGCTTGGGTCGAATGCGCGGAGTTCGCTTACCACGTCTTCGACGCTTCTTGCGTTACTTTCGTCATCGCTTCCGACGCGGCTTACAATCCAGTAGCAAAGGTTCCCGCCTTTCGCTTCGCTGCAAATGAATTTCTTCATGTCCGTACGCTTGTCGGGGCGGACGAGACGCGTCTTGATAGGCTTTCTTCCGGCGGGCTTTTCCTTGATGGATATCACTTGCAGGTCACCGTAGAGCGTCATGGCGAGGCTTCGGGGAATCGGCGTCGCGCTCATCACGAGCATGTCGGGGTATTCGCCCTTTGAAAGCAGTGCCTCGCGCTGGTTTACGCCAAAGCGGTGCTGCTCGTCGATAATCACAAGGCCAAGCTTTGCAAATGTGACGTCTCTGGAATACAGGGCGTGTGTGCCGATAACGGCTTGGCATAGTCCCATCTGGAGTTCGCCCAAGATCTGTCTTTTTTCGGCGGTGCTCGTTGCACCCACCAAAAGCTGGACTCGCATTCCCGCCGCTTCAAAAAAGGGCTTCATCTGTTTGAAATGTTGCCGAGCCAAGATGTCGGTCGGAACCATCAGGGCGCACTGTTCGCCTGCTCCGCATACGGCAAGCATCGCAAGCATGGCGACGACCGTTTTTCCGCAGCCGACATCGCCTTGCAACAGGGCGTGGAACTGCTGCTTTCCGTTGAGCCCGTCGATAATCCGGTTGAGCGCTTTTTCTTGGCCGTCGGTGAGACTGAAAGGGAGCCTCGATTTGGCGAGCATCACCTGTCCGAGGTCTATCTGCCGTTCGTGTCCGCGAATTTTCTGGTTCTCGCGCCGCTTGATCATGCGCAGGCAGAAGGGGAGCAGTTCCAGAACCTTGAGTTCTCGCTTAGCCTTGCGAATAGAATCGAAATCTTTGGGTTGGTGTAGAATCCGCAGGTTCTCGAGCACCGGAGCGTAGTGCAGGTAGTCCGTTAGCTCCCTTGGGCAAATTCCCGAAAGCGAAAGTGCAGGAAAATGGAAAATGACGTTATACCAGTTGCGCAGGGATTTTTGCGTAATGCGAGCCTTGACCATTGTTTCGGTCATGGGGTACACCGGTAATATTTGTCCGTTGAACTGCTCGTCTTCGTCAATGGGCTGCATGTCGGGATGCGTCATCTGCATTCCGCGGTAATCCCCTACAACGCCAGTAGCAACCCACCTTGAACCAATTGTGAGCCTCTTGCTGTGGTACTGCGCCCCCTGAAAAAACGTGAGCGTCAGTTCACCCGTTCCGTCGGCGAGGGTGGCGACAAAGCGACTGCTACGGCCCCGGATGATTCCTGCCCGGATAATTTTTCCGATAACGACGACTCGGTCTCCTTCGTGCAGGTTTCCGATGGGGGTTACCCTTGTCTGGTCGAGGTAGGTTCGCGGAATGTTGTACAGAAAATCCGATAGCGAAACGATTCCCGCCGACTTGAGCGCATCAAGGCTCTTTGGCCCCATCTTGGGAAGGTTGCAGAGGTCCATATCTATTCGGGGAGCGATTCGCCTTTTTCAGCCCTTTCGCGGCCTTTTTCGCGGGCAGTCTTTCCGATGATATTCAGGTTCTTCCAGGAGAACGCCTTCACCGGGTTGCCATTTTCGTCGAGAACCTTGATTCCTTTGGTATCGATGGCCTGAACGAGCTGGTTCAGTTTTCCGATCAGGTCGTTCACCTTATCCACGGTTTCCGAAGAATAGAGAATCTTGCTGTAGAGCTGGTTGTTTTCGATATTGTTGATGATGTCGTTTGTCTTCTGGGCGCCTTCCGAGATCGCCTTGAATGCGGATTCGGCGAGTGTCATTTTTTCGTTGACCATTTCGGTGAGCGTCTTTACGGCGGAATCCGCTTGCAGGGAAACTTCGGCGAGGTCCGCACTAGCCGTGTTGATTTGCTTGAATAGGTTGTTGAGTGCCGGTTGCAGTGTAGAAAGCGTCTGTTCCGTGTTTTCCAGCGTCTGTTCCACGCCGAAAATAATCTGCTCGAAGATGGCGCTTACAGGTTCGTGGAGCGAGTCCCCTTCGACGGCCAGATGGACAAGTTCGCGTATGGCGGCGATTTGTTCGTTCACGTTCTCGATCTGGCGGAGCGCTTCGGCGATGCCCGGTTCAAAATGTCCCTGGAAAATATGGTCGTCCGGCAGAATTTTCCCTGTCTTGGAGGGGATAATTTCTAGCCTGCGGTGCCCCATGATAGCGTAGTTCACATTGTTGAATTGGGTCCCTTCGCGAATGATGATGGGTTCGTTGAACTTGATTTGAACCCTTGCGCGGTCGCCAAGCCAAAGGACGCGGCCGATGGTTCCCACCGTGTAGCCGCGAATGACCACCTGGTCTTCGGGTTGCAGTGATCCCAACTCGTTAAAGTCGACTTCGATGATTTTCCGGGCTTCGTGATGGGCTTCCCACATACAGTAGGCGATGAACGCAAAAAGTCCTATTAGCGTTACAAGCGATATGTAGCCCAAGGTTCTGTCGGAAATTCTCATATGCGGAAATGTAGTAAAATAGTAGGTAGTGACACGAACGTGTCATCCTGAACGTGGTTCGACAAGCCTCCAACCGAGTAAGGTCCCTGAGCCTGCCGAAGGGCGTAGTCGAAGGATCTCTAGTTGAAGTGACTAGTGATTCGTGGTTAGATTCCCGAAGACCCTTCTAATTTCGGCGTTGTCGGTAATTCCTGCTTGAACAAGTCGCTGCGCATTTTCGTGTAACGTTCCATCGACATATTCTCCGTCGCTTTTCAAAATCTCGATGACCGCGGTTCGGCCCGAATAGTTCTGATCGGGGTGGGGGCGGCACCGCACCAGACGCTGTGCCATAATGCCTAGCAGCGATTCCTGCAGCGAATTCTTTGACACTCCTAAATCTTCCAGTCGTGCAAATGTCGCCTTGGCGGAGTTTGTGTGGAGCGTCGATAGGACTAGGTGTCCCGTCTGAGCGGCACGCAGGGCGATTTGTGCCGTTTCCGAGTCTCGTATTTCTCCGACAAGGATTACGTCCGGGTCTTGGCGCAATAGGGCGCGTAGTGCTGTAGCGAATGTAAAATTGCACTTTTCGTTGACCTGCACCTGTGCGGCCCCTTCAAGAGGGTATTCTATGGGATCTTCGATCGTGGTGACATTGACCTGCTTGGAAAGAATTTCCTGAAGCCCCGCGTGTAATGTCGTTGTCTTTCCAGAGCCTGTCGGCCCCGTTACCAGAAAGATGCCCTGCGGGCTGTTGAAGACGTGTCTTAGAAAAAGAAGGTGAGGCTTGCTCAAATGGAGCGAATCGAGCTCCTTAAACGAAGCCTGTTCCGAATCCTTTGCTCCACTAGCAACAGGCAGTAAGCGAAGAACGCATTTTTCGCCACCTTGTACGGGGAGCGTGCTTACGCGTATGTTGGCGCTGTGCCTATAGCCGCAAAACGTAAAGCTCCCGTCGTGGGGGATTCTTTTATCTGTAATGTCGATTTCTGCGAGAATTTTAAGCCGGACAAGTACGGGCTCGCTTGCCCATAGGGGGAGGTTCCTGTATTCGTTCAGTAGTCCGTCCTGCCGGAGGCGAATTCGAAAATGCCCGTGATCCGGTTCTAGGTGTATGTCGGTCGCCTTTCCTTCGAGAGCGTCGTCGATAATGCTTTCGACGAGATTGACGACGGGTTCAGCTTCCCAGGAGGTACTCGTTGCGTTTCCCTGTGAAAAGAAGTCCTTTTCGTTTAGCGGAGCGTCCTTTAGCTGAATGCGTCGAATTTCTCGAGGATTCATTTTTTGGGGCATGATACTTGCGTTAAGCTCCATTCGAATCTTTTCGAGAAGAAATTCATCGCAATCATCGGGGACTGCCACCCTGTAGGGGGCACTTTCGCTTAGAAGTGCGATTCCGTGTTCGTGACACCATTGTGGCGATAATAACTGTTCCATGGTGCGAAAATAAAAAAAGAAGCTGTGGATAAGTGCAAACAAGTGTTTGCAAAATTATAAGAAGAAGATCCCCGCCTGCGCGGGGATGACAGTGTGGGATACGGAATGAATATGTTGAAAAAAAATTCCGAAGCATTGCGCTCCGGAACTTTTTTCTCTCTATTGTCTAAAGGTTATTCCTTGCTACGACGACGCTTGGCGATAATCTTGTTCGCCTTGCTCTTTACCTTGCTTGTAATGGCGTTCGGGAGCCAGAAGAAGGTCGGCACCAGGTACATGGTGAGAATGGCGGACACAATCAAGCCTCCCACCGAGGCGATACCCATCGGCTGCGTCATGGCGGCCACGTTACCACCGAGAGCGAATGCGAGCGGGAGCTGAGCCACCACAGAGGCAAACGTTGCAAGCACAATCGGCTGGAACTTCGTCTTGCCTGCAGTCATGATGGCAGAACGACGTCCCATAGCGCCACTTCGGAGCAGTCGGTTCGCTTCGTCAAGGAGTAGAATAGCGTTGTTCACCACCACACCGATAAGCATCACGATAGCCATGAGTGCAATCATCGAAAGAGCCTTGCCCGTAACGACGAGGGACAGAATCACGCCGATAGCACCCATCGGAATCGTCGTCATGATAATGAACGGCTGTGCAAAGCTTTCGAGGAGGGCAATCAGCAAAATGTAGGTGAGGATGATAGCCATAAGAATTGCGGTCTTGAATTCAGCCACCATGTCGTTCTGCATGTCTGCGTTACCACCGAAACCAAACGAAATGCCATCAGGAACTTGATCCTTCATTTCTTCAGCAAGCTTACCGACCTTACCCATGATTTCACCGGTCGTGTGTCCCGGGAGCAGGTTCATTGACACGTCTACACGGGTGCGTTTGCGCTTGCGGTCGATTCGGGTCGGACCGGCACCGTCTTCAATGAAGAACAGTTCGTTGGCGTTCACGTATCCCTTCGCTGTCAAAATGGGGAGCGTTTCAATGTCGCCATGGCTCTGACGGTCTTTTTCCATCATGCGCACGTACACGTCATATTCTTCGCCGTTATCGGTGAACTGTCCCGCTTCGTAACCGCTCACTGCAATATAGTTGTAGGTGGCGATGGTCTGGAGCGTGACACCGTAGTCGGCGAGAGCCTGGCGGTTCGGAATCATACGGATTTCAGGCTTACCGGCTTCGTAGCTCATCTTCACGTCCACGATACCGTCGATTTTTTCCTTGATCTTGTCCATCACAATCTGCGATGCCTTCACGACGGAATCCTTGTGCAGGCCGCTCACTTCGAGCACCACGTCACCGGCAGAGTTGTTGTTCGTTTCAGAGGCGGAGGTGGACTTGATCGAAATGAATGCGTCGGGAATGTCTGCCAGGTAGGGACGCAACGAGTCCACAATCTGGTCGGTGCCACGATGACCGCCCTTCCAATCCGGCATCTTCTTCTTTTCCCAGTCCTTCAAGAGCTTGATACGCATGGTGGCCTGGTTAACGGAACCGCCGTTGCTGCTTGTTCCACCCACGTTCATGTTGTAGTGAACGATTTCGGGAATATCCTTGACTCTGCTTTCAATAATGCGGGCGACGCTGTCGGTTGTTTCGATGTTGGTACCCACGGGCATTTCAAGCTTTATAGAAATCATACCTTGGTCCTGCTTCGGCATGATTTCGACGGTCAAGAAGTTCTTGGCGAGAACACCCACAAAGAAAATGCCTGCGACAAGGGCGACCACCTGGAAAAGCACACCGGGAATCGAAAGGCAGAACGAAAGTGTCTTGAGGTAGATGAAACGGAATCCGTTCAATGCCTTGGGGAACAGGGCCAAGATGCGTCCGATAATGTTCGGCTTTTCTTCGATGATGTTGCCGTTTTCGTCTTTCTTCTTGCCTTTGAACAGGTAAGCGGCCATAAGTGGCGTCAAGGTGAATGTCACCAGGAGCGACACGAACGTGGCAAACACCATGGTAAGGCCGAAGGTTCTAAAGAAGATACCTGCGATAGACTTCATGAAGGCAATCGGTACGAACACGCAAACGTTGGTCAGCGTAGAAGCCATGATGGCGACCATGATTTCGCTCGTGCCCTTGTAAGCGGCTTCCTTCGGATCGAGACCGTCATTCAGCTTGTTGTTGATGTTTTCAAGCACCACGATGGAGTTCGTCACCAAGAGACCCACGGAACTTGACAGGGCCATGAGCGACATCATGTTGATGCCAAATCCTGCAAAGTACATGAGCGTAAAAGCACCAATCACAGAAATCGGCATCGTAATGGCGGCGATAATCATCGTCGAGAACTTGCCGAGGAAGAGCAACAATAGGACAGAAGTAAGACCGATGGCGATAATGATATTCTGGATCACGTTGTCGATGGATTCGTTCACGGCTTCGGACTTGTCGTAAACGAGAGTCAGCTTGAAGCCTTCGGGAAGCGTCTTCTGGACTTCGGCCATGCGCTTGAGTACGCCCTTCGAAACTTGCACCACGTTGGCATCGGAACGCTTCTTGATGTCGAGAGAAACAGAGTTGATGCCCTTGAAGCGGGAGTTCGATGTAATCTTTTCAACCGTGTCCTTCACATCGGCGATTTCGGAAAGCTTGATGACGCCCTTTGCTGTGGGAATGTCCAGGTTGCGCATTTCGTCGAGGCTTGTGAACTTACCGGCGGTACGCACGGATGTGTTCTTGTGCTTGCCAATCACTTCACCCACGGGGAGGTTCACGTTGGCCTGACCGAAAATGCCCATGATGGTCGCAATATCCACATTGCGGTCGAGCATTTTGTCCTTGTCGAGTTCAATCGAAATCTGACGGGTCGTACCACCGAAAAGGTCCACACTAGCCACACCCGGAACGGATGTGAACAACGGTTCGATTTCGTCTTCCACCTTCTGGCGGAGTTCAGTAGAGTTCAGCGGACCGGTAAACGAAATGGACATAATGGCGGCACCGTTAATGTCCACCTTGGAAATAATCGGAGCCTGCACAGCGTCCGGGAAGTCGGCCGCGGCAAGTTCAATCTTGGAACGGACGTCGTTTGCGGCAACGTCGACGTTCACGCCCATGTTGAACATAGCGACCACGATACCGTAGTTTTCAAGGCAGATGGACTGCACGTAGTCGATACCGTCCACCAGTTCCACCTGTTCTTCGATGGGCTTGATGATGGTCGTTTCGATTTCTTCAGGGTTTGCGCCCTGGTAAATGATGGTACCGGTGACCACGGGAACGTCGAATTTCGGCATCAGGTCGACCACCATCATGCTGTAGGTATAGAGACCAAAAACCACCACGGTCAAGATGACCATGAGCATGGTAATCGGTTTATAGATACTGGCCTTAATCATTCAGCAAAACTCCTATTCGACGATCAGAACCTTGTCGCCGTCGTTCATCTTGGACTGGCCTTCGACAATGATGGTTTCGCCTCCTTCGAGACCTTCGATAATCTGCACGTCGTCCTTGGTCTGTACACCCAGCTTCACGATCTTGCGGAGTGCCTTGCCGTTTTCGTCGACCGTCCAGACGGCGTTCAAACCGTTACGGTAAACGATAGCTTCTGTCGGAACGATGATGCCTTCGACCTGCTGGGCGTCAAGTTCGGCGGTCACGTACATGCCGGGGAGCAGCTTCTTCTTCGGATTGTCGAAGGTGACTTCCACCGGGAAGAAACGGGTGACAGGGTCTGCGGCAAGAGGAATGAGCGTGACTTTTCCCTTGAGTGTTTCTCCGGCGACGGTCACGGTCGCGGAAGCACCCTTCTTGAAGTAGCCGATATCCTGGCTTGTGACGTTCAGCTTGAGGATGACCTTGTTCAGCTTGGCGATCGTTGCGAACCTGGCGCCGACTCCGGGGGTTTGACCGACCTGGAACTTGAGCTCGGTCACCACACCTGCTTCGGGGGCGAGAATTAAGGTGGCGCGGCGGGCTGCTTCGAGGTTCATCTTTGCGACCTTGAGCTGCATTTCCTGAGTGTCCATGTCCTGCTGGCTGATGCCGCCCTTCTGGTGAAGTTCGCGCATGCGTTCCGTAGCCTTTTCGAGAACCGCAATCTGTTCCTGGGCCTGCTGGTACTGGGTGTTGTCACCGGTGTAGAGGTATTCGGCGATTACCTGGTCCTTTTGAACCGTGGAGCCGACCTGCACGTTGATCTTTGCAATGGGGTCACCCATCTTGCAGATGGCGCTGTTCTGGTTCATGCCTTCGATGGTGCCGCTGAACTTGCGGACATCGGTAATCTTTGCTGTGCCGGCCTTCACTACGCGGGCGGGCTTGCCTTTTTCCTTCTGGATTTCTTCGATGGTAGAGGCTTTCTTGGGTTCGTTGTTCTTGGCCTCGTCCTTTTGGTTACAGGCGACGAGGAGCATAGATGCTGTAGCGAGGGTCAGGAGGGTTTTAACAGTCTTGTTCATTCTTTTCCTCTTCTTATTAATATTCACCGGTGGCCTGAAGGAGCGCGTTGTAGGCCTTGTTCCAATTCACGATAGCCTGCATATAGTCAAGCCTTGCGGTGCGGAGGCTGTTTTCTGCACTGAGCAGGTTCAGCTGCGTTTCGCGTCCGAGCTTGTAGGCATCGTTCGTCAGGTCGTAATTTCGTTGCGCAAGATCAATCTGGCGCTTCGCGATTTCAATCTGCGAGTTGGCATCTTCGAGCGTGTTCGCGCAAGACTCAATCTGTACGCGGAATCCGCGTTCGGCTGTTTCTTTCTTAATCTGGGTGCTGCGCAGGTTCGACTTCGCCTGGACCACGGCTTCCTTGGTTTTCATGCCGTTGAAAAGGTTCATGGTGAGGTTCAGGGCGATATACTTGTTAATGTTCTTGTCCCAATCCGGAGCGTCCCACTTGTAGAACTCGTTCTGGTTGTTGGCGTACTTGAGACCACCGACCAATACGATCGTCGGCTTGTAGCCGCCTTCTTCAATCGAGACATTCTTGTTGAGCATTTCTTCGGAGGCTTCGAGCATCACCAGTTCCTTGCGGCGCTTTTTCACGTTCGACATGGCGGTGTCGGGGTAGGTAAAGCCCGCTGCCGGGTCACGGAGGTCACCCTTGAACTGCACGTCGGTTTCCCATTCCATGCCCATGGTGTTCAGGAGGGCGTTACGGGCGAGTACGCGGCTCTTTTCGGTGCTGTTGATTCTAGAGTTCAGCTGGTCCATGGAAAGCTGCACGCGAATCAGGTCGAGTTCGGTGGCAAGGCCGCTCTTGAGCGACTGTTCCACGAAGTTCAGGTTTTCCTGGAGCAAGTTCTTCGATTCATAGAGGATGGTGACTGCAGAATCTAGGTAGATGAGCTGGTCAAAGGCGTTTTCGACGTCGTAGCGGACGTTCGCCTTGGTATTTTCGAGGTTTACCTCTTTCACGTGCTTGTAGGCTTTGGCGATTTCGATACCCGTGCCGACCTTGCCCTGGGCGTAAAGAATCTGGGTGGCGGTGAGGCCTACCGATGACTGCCAGCGGTATCCCTGAGCCTTCATACCGTAAATGAGGCCGTCCATGGCGGGGCCAATTACGTTTTGGTCAAAGGCGTTTGCGTTCGGGTGGCCGTTGTCGTCCTGCTGGCCTGCCATTCCCGTGGCGGCGTCCGTAATGTCGGATGTCTTTTTGACATCATCTAGGCCGAAAATACGGGTGACGGTTGCGTTGAGGTCAATCGTCGGGAGGGCGTTGCCGTAGCCGGCTTCCACCTGGGAGTTTGCCGAAACGAGTTCTTCTTCGGCTGTTTTTACGTCCGAGGACTTTTCGAGTGCTATATTGACAGCCTCTTCTCGCGTATAAGTCGTGGCCCAAATCTGGGGAACCGCGATGCTCAGCGCCAGGGCCGATAATGCTGCTAAATGCCTGGGCATTCTTTCTCCTATATATTTTGCGCCCCAAATGTAAAAAAATATTGCACTATATAAAAGGGGAGGTGGGGTGTTTAGGGGATGAAATGCACTAAATGAAGTATGAACGGAGGAGGGTGAATAAAAAAATCGCCCGCGTTAGCGGGCGAAATTAAGCTTAAAAGGCGCTGATTACATCAGTCCGGGGATTTTCATGCCACCAGTGATGCCGCTGATGCTTTCCTGCGTAGCCTCGTCCTTTTTCTTGACGGCTGCGTTGATGGCTGCCATCAGGAGGTCTTCGAGAGCTTCTACGTCGTCCTTGTCAACGGCATCGGGGTTGATCTTGATCATGGTGACAACGCCCTTGCCATTCATGGCGACCTTCACCATTCCGCCGCCGGCTTCGGCTTCGAAACTCTGTGCCTTGAGGTCGCTCTGTGCCTTCATCATCTTGCTCTGCATCTTCTGGAGATCGCGAAGCATTTTGCTCATATCCATAGTAAAATCCTTTGTATCTAAAATTTTAGTGCTTGTTTGTTCAGTTGCTGGCGTCTGGCTTCTGCTGTACGTCGCCTTACTTGTTTAAGCGTTGACGCCTTTGGCGTCCGCTGCTGCGTTCGGTCATACAGTCAAGTAAACTTGACTGTGCGACACTCACTTGGCAAGCTTTTCCGTAGCAGCGGCGACGCTGAGCAGGTCGGCTTCCATAAACGGCTTGCCGATCCACTGGAGACCCACGGGGAGTCCGCCGGCCATGCCACACGGCACGCTCACGCCCGGTAAGCCGGAAAGGTTCAGGCTTACGGTGTAGATGTCGCTGAGGTAAACGGCCATCGGGTCGGATTCGTTCATGCCGCACTTGAGCGGCAGCCCCGGCATCGTGGGGCTTGCGATCACGTCGCAGCTTTCGAATGCCTTGTTGAAGTCGTCGGTAATCAAGCGACGGACCTTCTGGGCCTGCACGTAGTAGGCATCGTAGAAACCTGCAGAAAGCACGTAGCTGCCGAGGAGAATACGGCGCTGGACTTCCTTGCCGAAACCTTCGCTGCGGGACTTGGCGTACAGGTCGAAGAGCTTGCGGGCTTCCTTGCTGCGGTAGCCGTAACGAACTCCATCGTAGCGGGAAAGGTTCGAACTTGCTTCGGCGGTTGCAATGATGTAGTAGCTGGACACAGCGTAGCTGATGTGCGGAAGGCTGATTTCCTTGAGGGTGGCGCCTTCGGCTTCGAGCTTTTTCAGCATGCCTTCGATAGCGGCCTTGCATTCTGCGTCGAGACCTTCGCCAAAGTATTCCTTGGGAACGCCGATTACCTTGCCCTTCACGCCGGCATTGAGCTTGGCGGTAAAGTCTTCGGTCGGGCGAGTGCTGGTGGTGTTGTCGTGCGGGTCGATGCCGCAGATTGCACCGAGGAGGGTTGCGGTATCCTTAACGGTTGCGCCGAAGGGACCAATTTGGTCCAAAGAGCTTGCGTAAGCCAACAGGCCGTAACGGGATACGCGGCCGTAGGTGGGCTTGAGGCCCACAACGCCTGTGCAGGCGGCGGGCTGACGAATAGAACCACCGGTGTCGGAGCCGAGCGCACAGGCGACCGTGCCACTGGCCACGGCCACGGCCGAACCGCCACTGGAACCACCCGGAACGCGGGTTTCGTCGAGCGGATTCACGACCTTACCGAAGTAGGAGGTCTCGTTGCTCGAACCCATGGCGAATTCGTCCATGTTCGTCTTTCCGACGATAACTGCACCGGCGGCCTCGAGCTTTTCGATAGCGGTCGCGGTGTAGGGGGCGACAAAGTTTTCAAGAATCTTGGAGGCGGCGGTAGTGCGCGTGCCCTCGATGCACATGTTGTCCTTCACGGCAACGGGAATACCGTCGAGAGCGCTGAGTGCCTTGCCTTCGGCGCGGCGCTTGTCCGATTCTGCTGCCTTCTGCAAGGCGCGTTCGTTCAATACGCTAATGTAGGCGTTCAAATTCTTGGTAGATTCAATCTTTGCAAGCGATTCTTCGGCGAGCGAAACGGCTGTTGCGCCGCCAGCGAGCTTAGCTTGGAGTTCTTCAATAGTGAGCATTACCTTTCTCCGGACCATTTCATAATGTAGATGCCGATAATCATGCCGATGACGCTAACCACGTTCAGCTTGATGCCAAAGCCAAGGGCAAACTTGACGAGGTAGAGGTCAAGGACTACGGGTTCAGGCTTGTCGCCAAAACCGATGTTTAAGTTGAATGACGACACGAAGAAATTGTGGACCACGTTGTTGTATCCACCCGCATTCATCAATTCACCGAGCTGACCGAACAGCACACCGAGGCATTCGCCCAGGATTCCGCCGATAATCAGGCCCAATACAATAAACAGCAATAAACGGCCAAATGTATTCTTGCGATTCATGCGAAAGAATATAGTAAATTCGAGTCGTTGGTCGCGAGTGTCTTGCTTAAACCTATTCGTCCATTGCTAAAAAAAGAGGAATATTCTATTTTTTACGCCGAAAAAATTTAAAAGGTTACAACCATGAAACTCTCTAAGTACTTTTACGTGACGCTCCGCGAAACGCCGAGCGATGCCACCATGCCCAGCCACATCTTCCTTATGCGCGGCGGCTACATCAAGCCTGTTTCTACCGGTATCTACTCCATGATGCCCATGGGTTTCCGCGTGATCCAGAAGATCGTGAACATCATCCGCGAAGAAATGAACAAGATTGGCGGTATCGAAGTGGACCTGCCGGTGGTGCAGACCGCTGAACTCTGGAGCGAATCGGGCCGTTACCAGGCTATTGGCGAAGAACTCCTGCGCTTCAAGGACCGCAACAACCACAACATGGTGCTTGCCATGACGCACGAAGAAGCCATGACCGACCTCGTGCGCTACGTGCTCAACAGCTACAAGCAGCTGCCGGTGATGCTCTACCAGTTCAAGACCAAGTACCGTGACGAAGCTCGTGCCCGCGGTGGTTTTATCCGCGTTCGTGAATTCCTGATGAAGGATGCTTACAGCTTCCACACCAGCCAGGAAGACCTGGACCGTCACTACCAGGAAGAATACGACGCCTACCTCCGCATCTACCGTCGCGTGGGCATTGAACCGGTGGTGGTGCAGAGCGATACGGGTATCATGGGCGGTAAGGTCGCTCACGAATTCATGCTCGACACTCCGAACGGCGAAGACTACTTGATTCTCTGCAAGAAGTGCGGCTACCAGGCCAACCGCGAAATCGCCAAGTTCCAGCGCGTGCCGTTCAAGGGCGACGAAAACGCAGCCCTCGAAAAGGTTGCTACGCCGAACAGCGAAAGCATCGAAGAAATCACCAAGTTCCTGAATGTTCCGGCCGAATCGACAGCCAAGTGCGTGTTCTTCGACTTCGAAGGCAAGCTCATCACGGTCGTGGTTCCGGGCAACCTCGACGTTTCCGAAATCAAGCTTCACAACTTGCTGAAGGCGAAGGAACTTTACCCCGCCGAAGACAGCCTCATCAAGGCTTGCGGCATGGTTCCGGGCTTTGCTTCCCCGATCAATTCTCATGACACCCGCATCATCGTGGACGAAGCCATCGCAGATTCCTTCGATCTCGTCACGGGCGCAAACGAAGAAGGCTTCCACTTCAAGCATTGCAATCCGAAGCGCGACTTCCCGAAGTTCGAAGTGGCCGACATTGCTGAAGCTTCCGAAGTCTGCAAGTGCCCCTGCTGCGGCGAACTCCTCACCGAGACCCGCGGTATCGAAATGGGCAACATCTTCAAGCTCGGCACCAAGTTCTCCGAATCCATGGGCGCGAAGTTCCTCACCGCCGAAAAGACGACCGCTCCCGCCATCATGGGTTGCTACGGCATCGGCGTGGGCCGCCTGATGGCTTCCGTCGTGGAAAACAGCCACGATGACTTCGGACCGATTTGGCCCAAGTCCATCGCTCCGTTCCAGGTGGAAATCGTCCCCATCGGCAAGGAAGCTGAACTCGTGGAACTCGCTGAAAAATTCGAAAAGGAACTCGAAGCAGCTGGCATCGACGTGCTCGTGGACGACCGCGACGAACGCCCGGGCGTGAAGTTCAAGGACGCCGACCTCTGGGGTTCTCCGGTGCGTATCGCAATCGGCAAGAAGGGCCTCGCGAACGGCGAAGTCGAATGGAAGTTCCGCAACGAAAAGGAATTCTCCATGGTCAAGGTCGAAGACGTTGTCGAGAAGGCCAAGGCATACTTCGATGAGTAATGACAAGGGGGAGGGGGTTACCCTCCCTAAAACCCTCCCAGCGTACGAAACTAGTTTCTTCGCGGGATCCTTCGGTACAAAGATTTTAAGTGCGGCAGAAATGCTCGCACTTTTTTTATAAAGTTGTTTGAATTGGGGCTTTTTTCTATATTTAACGGCGAAAAATTTTCTCTAAGGAGATTCTTATGGACATGAAGAAGATTGCTCTTGGATCTGCAGCTTTGGCTGCATTTGGTCTTATGGCTTGTAACCAGCAGGAAAGCAGCAAGGCTACGGTTAAGGCGCCTGCCGCCATTACTGCAAATTCGACCGATGATCAGAAGTTTGCCTATATGCTGGGCGCTCAGTTCGGTGGCCAGAACTTTACGATTATTCCTCGCCAGATGGGTGAAGAACTTTATGAAGATGCCCTTTTGCAGGCTATTCGCGACAATGTGAAGGCGAATGAGGATACCAACTTCAACGTCCAGATGACTCAGGATTCCTTGCAGGCTGTGGGAAACCGCTATACGGCGATTGCCCGTAAGCGTATGGAAGAAACTCGCCCGGATAGTGCGACAATAGCCTCTTTTGAAGGAAACAACGAAAAAATCCGTGCCTATATTGATTCCGTGAGCAAGGGCCAGCCGATTGCCAAGGCGCCTGTATCGACGGGTGCTGCTGTGACAATCAAGGGTGATTCTCCGGACAATGCCAAGTTCTCCTATTTGCTTGGTCTGCAGTTTGCAAATCAGTTCATCTCTATTGGAAAACAGTTCCAGACGGAATTTGATGAAGACTATTTTATTCTGGGCATCAAGGAATCCGTGGCCAAGGTAGCTGACTCGACTTACACGATGCAGCTCCCGCAGGATTCTTTGAACGCTGTCGGAATGCGTTATCAGCAGAAGATGCAGAATCTGCGTGCTGAAGCGATCAAGAAACAGCAGGAAGAAGAAGCCAAGCTGAAAGAAGAAATCGCACCGCTCCGTGGCGATACTCTTGCAAACGGTATGCCGCAAAAGCTTAACTACAAGGTGAAGACAACAAAGATTTCTGTGGACAAGGCGATTGCCAAGGATCTTGAAAATCTTGAACCTTTTGCAAATAAGCCGCTTTTGGTGATGTATTTCTCTGCAACTTGCGGCCACTGCGCTCATGCAGCTCCCGAAATTCTTGAAATTGCGAAGGAATTTGCTCCGAAGGGCCTCACGACGGTTGCGGTTGCAAGCGGTGGAAACCAGAAGGTCGGTATCCGCAAGTTCGTGGACAATGCCAAGTGGGACGAAACCATCAACGTGGTTTGGGACGAATCCCGCCAGTTCGGTGAACTTTACAGCGACGGCTATGTTCCGAAGGTCTACGCCGTGAATCCGGACGGAACCTACAAGCTCTATGCCGCTTTCGAAAAGGAAAAGGAAGACCTGAAGAAGGATCTTGAAGGTATCCTTTCGGGCAAGAATGTGGAATGGAAGCCTGAAGCTCCGAAGACGGAAGAAAAGAAGTAAACTAGCATTGAGGTTTGAGCTCGGGCTACGCCCTTTGAGGAACCTTGCTGCGCTAGGTATTGAGTTGAATAATGGCGCCAGGGGCGCATGACAAAAGCTCATTCCTCATCGCTCAAAGCGAGCTTGCGAGCGACCTCGTTACTGTTATGTCACTTGTTGCTGAATTTGATGTTGTAGTTGTTGGGGGCGGTCATGCGGGTATTGAAGCCACGCATGCGGCCTGGAAACTCGGTGTAA